>JAYVIT010000180.1:0-2393 GCA_043769965.1 Saprospiraceae bacterium | reverse complement strand
GGAAGATATGCCCGGGAAGCGGCACTACATTTCTGTCCCTGAAATTCGAATGCGCCTCTCAACAAAGCAGTGGAAATTGTTTGAGGATCTGCAGAAGCGTGGGCTAGAATAAAATCTTTACCCCCTGTTTCACCCACAAGCCGTGGATATGTTTTATATTTCATTAGATTACCTGCAACTTTTTGCCAGATTGTTCTGAACACTTCTGTTGATCCTGTATAATGAATTCCGGCAAAATCTGTATGTTCAAAAATAGTTTCTCCTGCAGTTTTTCCATCAACAAAGATTAAATTGATGACTCCTTTTGGCAATCCGGCTTCTTGCAATATCTCCATGATTAGTGAAGCAGAATAGATCTGAGTTTCTGCTGGTTTCCATACAACTACATTGCCCATTAGTGCCGGAGCAGTTGGTAGATTACCTGCTATTGAAGTAAAATTAAATGGAGTCAAAGCAAAAACAAATCCTTCAAGCGGCCGGTACTCCATTTGATTCCAAACCAATGGAGAAGATTCAGGCTGTTGATTATAAATCTCTGTCATGAATTTCACATTGAAGCGTAAAAAATCACAGAATTCACATACTGCATCAATTTCTGCCTGAAAAACATTTTTGGATTGTCCAAGCATAGTCATGGCATTCGTCATTGCTCTGTATTTTCCAGCGATAAGATCAGCAGCTTTTAAAAATATTGCAGCTCTGTCTTGCCAGGGTGTACGCTCCCAGGATTCTTTGGCATTTAAAGCTGCCTCAATGGCTTGTTTAACATGTTGCTGGTTTCCTTTGAAATAGTATCCAATGCGATGATTGATTTCGTGAGGTGGATAAATATCCTTTGTAAGTTCGGATTTTACTTTCTCACCATTTATCGTCATGCAAATTTCCTTTACTTCAGTTTTTAGTTTGCTCAGCACTTGTTTCAATTCAATGCGTTCTGAAGAATATGGTTTGTATGATAATACGGGTTCGTTAATTATTTTAGGTATATGGTTTATTGAATTCATTTCTTAAATTGATAAATTGTTTAATTGTTGTATTGTTAAATTGCTGGAATTGCTTTTTGCTTATAATTGAATTTTTATAGTATTGGGTATGAATGCAGATAGATCTGCTTTTCCAAGTATTAATTCTCTTACAATTGTAGAACTGATGTGTGATAGCTCTGGACGTGCGATTAAAAAAACAGTTTCAAGATTTTTAACTAAAGTATGATTAATTTGGGAGATTGTTTTTTCATAATCAAAATCAGAAGCATTGCGGATTCCACGAATCAGATAGTTTGCACCAATAGATTTACAATAGGTTGCCGTAAGTCCATTAAAACTAACAACATGTATTTTTGGATTTTCTGAAAACAATGACTTTATCCATTGTGTTCGCTGTTCAACACTAAATAAACTTTGTTTCTGGCTATTTTCACCAATAGCAATGTAAATTGTATCGAATAAGGGTAAAGCTCTCATGACAATATCCACATGCCCTTTTGTAATAGGATCAAAAGATCCTGGAAATACAGCTATTTTTTCCATATGAAAGTTTCAGCAAAGTTAAGAAGTAAGCGGGTTTCTCTATTTTATTTTTTTCAAAAAAGTTCAAAACTATTGAAGAAGCGCTCACTATTGGAATCCAATCTCTTTTCATATTCTGAATAGTGAATTAAGCTGATCAAATTGTTTTTATCCCAAATCAAACAACTCTTTAATGCTAAATGATCACGATACTTAATTAAAAACCAATAACATGGAATGCCGTTTAGCTCTGCCTCATTTTCATAAATAATTTTTCCATCAAGAAATGCGCGCATTTCGTTGATTATTGTCGATTGAATCAATAGTCTTGAACTATCCATTTTTTCAGATTCAAATAATTCAGAAGTGTACTTTGATGAGATAAGCTGATATTCAATATTGCTTGAATCTTGACTTAATGTAAACGCAGTTGTCTGTTTCACATCTCCTAGTTCTGTAATAATATTTTTTACTTGTGCTTGTGGCTTTGAAGGAAATAATATACTGCAGTTGAGATCTTCTGAGGTATATAAATACCAATCTAATGACTGCATTAAAATTAGTATTGCAACTAAGCTTTTATAAAACATCATCTAGGAACGGTTGTCAATTTAAAATAGTACAGGATGAAGTGTCAAAAATCCTCACTAATAAAGTAATTTCGCAGTCTAATTACAGTAAAGATGAAATACGATATCATAGTAATAGGATCAGGACCGGGCGGTTATGTTGCAGCAATCCGGGCATCGCAGTTGGGTAAACAGGTAGCCATCGTTGAACGCGAGTCTTTAGGGGGTATTTGTTTGAATTGGGGTTGTATTCCTACCAAAGCACTTCTAAAGAGTGCTCAGGTATTTGATTATATTAAGCATGCTAATGATTATG
>JAYVIT010000179.1:0-11587 GCA_043769965.1 Saprospiraceae bacterium | reverse complement strand
GAGATATTTTTGAAAACCTGATGGTGCGTATGGTGGATCATAAACCTGCATTTTACAAAATGCTTAAAGTAAGTTAAATGCCTAATTCAGTAAATTTATCTCAAATTGCAAAGTTGGATGTGAGAGGGGTGATTATAACCGCAAAAGGAGATCAGGTAGATTTTGTTTCCCGGTTTTTTGCTCCACAATCAGGAATCGATGAAGATCCTGTAACCGGATCAGCACATACTTCATTGACTCCGTATTGGAATGAAGTTCTGCAAAAAGATGAAATGACTGCAATTCAACTATCAAAGAGAAAAGGATTTTTAAAATGCAAGTATCTTAGCGATCGAATTGAAATTAGTGGAAAAGTGAGATTGTATATGAGTGGAGAAATTTACATTTAATAATTTCAAGCACATAGTCACATAGAGCACATAGAATATTAAAGCTATGTGTCCTTTGTGCCTATATGGTTTTAAATTTTACTCTTCGATAAAATAACTATAATTTCATGTTGACTCCAAATTTTTCTCCCTTTCCAAGTTTACAAACACATCGATTGACATTGCGTCGCATTGATAAAGCCGATGCGCCTGAACTGTTTACTTTAAGATCAGATAAACGCGTCATGCAATTCATCGACAAACCGATAGCAGAAAGTATAGACGATGCATTATTGCTGTTAGCCAAAATTGACGATTCCCTTTTACTGAATGACGGCATCACCTGGGCAATTTGCCTCAATAAAGATCCTAAACTAATTGGAACAATTGGATTTTGGAGATTAGACAAACCAAATTTCCGTGCAGAAATTGGCTATATGCTCATGCCGGAAATGCAAGGAAGAGGTTTGATGCAAGAAGCGATTTCGACAGTAATTAAATTTGGATTCGAAAACATGCAACTGCATTCCATAGAAGCAAATGTAAATCCATTAAATTCTCTTTCCAAAAAAATACTAGAGAAAAATGGATTTGTGCAGGAAGCTTACTTCAAAGAAAATTATTATTACAATGGGAAGTTTTTGGATTCAGCGATTTTCTCCTTGTTGGTAGAAGCGAATAAGTGAAAAAGTGAGGAAGTAAACTTGCCTTGGTTTATGTTTTGTTATTTAATTTATTGAAAAAGAATTCAATTAAAACTTTGATAAAGTATTGTTATGAATTTAAATTATATTCAAGAGAAAAACATTATTATGCAATTTATAATATAAATGAAAATGGGTATCTTTGCTTTAATCATTTCTTCGCATCACTTAAAATCTACATAAATGCAAATTGTTTATAAAAGATATATACCTCTAATTTTATTAAGTGCAGCGTTCTTACTAAGTTTAAAAATATCTTCTAATGCCCAAAATAATAGTACACAATTTAATGCTTCATTATCCCTTTATAGTACATATTCGATAAAAGATACTCTGACAGGCGAATGGATCCATAAAGAATCTAAACTTGAAGGTCCTTTTGTTTATGGAGAAAAATCCTTGCAAATTAGAATGAAAATTGAAGACAAACAAAAGAAATTTTATTTTTGTTATGTCCTTCATTTTACAGAGAAAGATAGTATTGTTAAAATAATTTATCCAGGGGCACATGATGTTAACGGCATTGACAATAAGTTTCCTAAATACAAAAGTGGAAAAATAATTATGGAGACTAATTTATTGGATTTTTATAATTCCCCCCAATTTATTAAAGATAACTTAATACTTTTAATGACAGAACGACCCATTGATTTATTTACAAGGCAACTGATTGATTTATGGGCTTTTGGCATTCGCCCAATAATAATAGACCCAATTAATAAGGAAGAATTGATGCTACTGATAAAGGGCAGTAAGCTTTCAAATTTATTTGCTGAAGCAGGTAATATAAATTTAAAGACCTTGCAAATTGAAACTAGACCTTGGTATGAACAGTTCAAAAGTGTAAGTGGTTTTCAAAAACAAGTTTGTTTGTCGATTAATCCGATCACTAAAAAAATGAGTTGCGTAATAAATACAAATTTTTGTGATTCAAACGAAGTTGAAACGTATACGCCACCACCTGAATTGATTATTCGTGCACATGGTGAGGGAAAGGATATCTGGGAATTGTGGGATAAAGATAGTTTTCCAGCTATAGATATTATTTCACCTGATATTGGTATCGATTTGAGGAGAGGAGCAGTTGCAATAAAGGAGAAAGACGCTAAAAAGCTACTTATAAGAGGAATTGCACAAGATTGGAATAGAGCAATTAAAAATATAACAGTAAATGGTAATCCAGCCAACACATATAGAAAGGAATCTGGTTATTTTGATTATTTGTATGAATTGAAGGATTGTATTAATACTGTTGATGTGACTGCTGAAAACATGAGTGGTTTCAAAAAAATGAAGAGGTTTCGATTTATATATGAGGTGCCTGAAGAAAAAATTTCAAAGCCTGGAAGAAATTATTTGATAGTGATAGGAATTAATGATTATAAAGATAATGGGTGGCCTAAATTAAATAATGCGGTAAAGGATGCTCAAGATTTTGAAAAGTTGATGATTGAAAAATATGGTTATCTAAAAGCTGATGTAATTGAACTATTTAATGAGCTAGGGACCAGAAAAAGGATCTTTAAGGAACTAAATTCCATGAAAGATAGCTTATCGAATAATGACAGGTTATTAATTTACTATGCTGGACATGGTTATTATGATAAAAAACTTGAATTAGGTTATTGGATACCTGTTGACGCCAAAGCTTATGAATCGGATGAATACTTGAATTATTTAGAGATTGCTAGACTAGTTCAAAAGATGAATGCTAAAAATATATTTTTGATTGCAGATGCTTGTTTTTCAGGTTCCTTATTGAGAGATATGCAAAAAGAAAATAATCACGATTACAAATCAAGAATGGTACTTTGTTCGGGAAAATTACAGCCGGTTTCTGATGGCACTCCAGGTACTAATAGTCCTTTTGCTGCTGTTATTTTAAATTATTTAAATGATGCCAATATAGGTGAGGTGTTAGCAACCAATTTGATACACTTCTTAAAAGACAGGTTTAAGGATTCAGAGCAAAAACCAGTAGGAGGTGCATTAGATGACGTAGGAGATGAAAATGGTGACTTTGTTCTAGAAAAACGCCTTTAATATAAAATCCACATAAACCTTACCTGATCTAAAATCCTTAAAAAGTTAAATGGAATCGTTAAAGGATTGTACTTTATAATTCCTATCCATATTTATAGGCATCAGCAATTATAAATAATGTTCCATTCACCACTGGTAGCCTGGTATCATATCCATAAGTGTGGTTGAGAGATCCAAATAATCCTGGGTATAGATCCTTAACCAATTTAAGTTTCATCTGATCAAATACATTGACGGTTAAAAAAGTAATGATGACAACAAAGTAAACAATTTTCAATTCTCATATTCAGTTTTCTGATATATAGTATCTAATATCCAATCTCCTAGTTCCTAGCTCCTATCTCTTCACCAGTTGTTTCCAATTTCCAGTTAACGTCGTATTCGGATCAAAACCATTGGACTCACTTAATAAATATTCACCGCGATCATTTACCCAGGCATTGTTGTATCCGGATGGTAATTGAACTTGAGTTTGACTTTCATCATTATAGCGGTCAACGCCACGAATGTAATCGCTGAATTGTTCATTTGTCCGATCATAAGTTTTTTGTGTTTGCCAGTAACTATCCGACATGGATTTTGAGATCTGATCATTGGTTTGACTAATGATCTTACTGATTTGTCCCGCCTGATATATTTTCGCATATACAGCATCAGATAGTATTTTGGTCACTTGCACATATTTGTTATAAAACTGAAGAGTTGGTCTGCTGGATGCTTTTATGGTCAACGCGATTTTACGACATGTCTCTAGTTTTCCTTTCGGTGCTTTGACACTGTATAAATTGTTGGCTGCCCAGATCGTACTGTATAAGGTGACAACTCCTTGTGATGTCATATTGGCGACTTCGAGCTGCCCATAAAATTCTTCTTCTATCGGCTGATTATTTTCTGTGTATTCAATTCGTACCATTGCTTTTTCGGATTGTGATTCTATATATGATCCTTGCACGTAACCACCTTTAGGAGATTCCTTATTAATCAGCTTTTCATTTGTAATTGTGTACTGAATGCTTCCGCGTTCTTTTTTAATCATGTCTTTCAAGCCTGGAATTGCACCGCGTGGAGGTGGATAACCACTTGTACCGGTTGGTCCAGAACTATAAACTGCCCGAACATCCGGATACGATTTGATCAGCATGTTATTTTTCTGATCAGCGATGACCCCCTGATAGCGTATAGGTAAAGTTGCATCATTGTAATCCCAGTATAATTTATCTTTAACTGTCCAGCCTTCAGGAATCAAACAAGTAAAAGCAACCATGCCGGTTCCTTCACGATCCATGATTTCGTGTTTATTCAGCTTTAAATAATCAGCCTTTGATTTGCTATTTACCGATACTGGCTTTTGTGAATTGTCCTGAGATTCTGAACTTGATTGATTTGAAGATTGTCCGCAACTGCTTGCAATGGAAAGCAAACTGATGATTAAAAGTTTGGATATTGGATTCATGATGACAAGATTGTTCGTCAAATATAAATCTATCAATCAATAATCACGTGAAAATGTCTATTGTTATTCATTGAAAAATCTTTGTTTAAAAAGCAATTGCGCAGCTTCAATAAAATTATCCCGGCATTCAATAAATCACTAATAAATTTCTTGACAGCAAGTTTACCTTAGCCCTGCTTTTTATTGAGACTCCATTTTTACAAGCAAACGCGCTGTAAAAATTGTTTGTCGAACTTACCCGCAGAATGGCGGGGATTATTCACCTTAAATTATTCACTATGAGACTATGCATTGGTATGGTTGGCTTATTTATTCTGTTTAATTATCTTCAAGGTACTGCTCAAAATAAGGAATATTATTGCGGCTGGGATAACACAACACCCGATGTTAGCAGTACTAGTAGTCCTTGTTTTGATGTAGATGATATTATGCAAAACTGCACTCCAGTTTATGTACGCATTAATTTACATTTTTTTGTAAATGACAATTGCAATGGACAGGTGCAACAGATGGATAAAAATCAAAAAGATGTTTACCGGATTGCGGAAGAGATGATTCATTATGCAAATGCGACCTATGAAAACAATGAAGCGCAATGGCAGGTCCCAAATCCTGTAGTGCCCTGTGTTCCGATTCGACTTGTTCTCAAAGGAATTTATATGCATTGTAAATCAGATGCAGTGGGTATCGTAAATACCACAGAATTAAATGATGAATTTGGTGTCAATAAAACCACTGCAATCAATTTTTATATCGCTGATACGGATATTGGAGCTTCAGGAATTGGACTGCATAATGACCGTTGTGGCTCTGCTACTTTCTTCAATAAAGAAAGTTGGTGGACAATCGGCAATTTTGTTCATGAGTTAGGACATATTTTGACACTGCGACATGCATTCGAAAATGACGGTTGTGGCGATACACCAAAAATTACCCACAGTTGGGATAAAGATTGTGATGGAATATTGGAAAGCTCAAACGACAGAGATCTGAATGAAATCAATCTTACTTGCTGGAATAAATTGGAACCAAATAAACATCCCGGAGAACCAGGTTATTCCGATATTAATCATAATACGGTTCATGACTGCGATGAGCAACCACCTTGTACAGAAAGTCCATGCTGCAGACAAGAGTTTATGGATAATAATGTGATGTCCTATTCTGCGGCCAAACTGGCTTTGACCGAATGCCAGGTAAGACGAATGCTAACTGATCTAAGTGGATTCAATTGTGACTTAATCGAAAAAATCGGAGGATGTCCACCGGCATCAGCATTCATCACTCAAACTCCAGAAGATCTAAAAGATCAAACAAGATGCCAGGAATGTCTGATTCTTGAAGCGAGTGTAAATGATTATGAATACGAATTGAAAATTTACGAGCGAATCAATAACCAGGAAATTTTGGTTTATAACGGAGGATGGAAAACCGGTCCTGCACTCACATTCTGTTATAGAACCGGTTCGGCATTTCTGGGATTCATAAATTATCTAAAACCAAATACCAATTATATCGCTTATTTGAAAACTAAAAACCAATGTTCAGAAGATAATTTTAGTTATCCATTCACTACAAATTCTTCCGATTGTGGAGCTGTTTCATATGAATCATTGAGCGTGATCCCGAATCCGGGATTTGACCAGGTTTATTTAGAGTTTACTTCAGGCTTCATTAATGAACATTTATCAGTTATCGCAAAAGATCTGATCACAGGTCATCATTATTCATTAATACAAGACCACATCACAATCCAGGGAACAAATCATATAAATCTTGATATTTCTCACTTACCTTCGGGTACGTATACTTTCTTGTTAATAGGAGACAATTCAATCTATCAGAATAACTTTATAAAAATGTAAAGTATGAAAAAATCGATTTTCATCTTATTGCTATTGATAGCTAAATTTGGAGTTGCACAAACGCTATTATTTGAATCGAAAATTTATTTTGAAGATGCAATGGGCAACCGGGATACCATTGAAATTGGTTATGATACTTCTGCTGATTCAGAATATAATTTTCATCTCGGTGAATTCGATCTGAAAAATGCATTCGATTCAGAATTTGAAGTAAGAGCCAGTCATTCACTCGCCTGGGGAAATAATTTTAAGGAATGTATACTTTCAAAAAGAATTATTGGCGCCTGTGAAAAAATTATAGACAGTAAAAATCCTGGAAATGAATGCTATGCAGGCGAAGGAATTATATTCTTTATCAAAGCAAAATACCAGCCTGTGAAAATAAGTTGGAATCAATCTGATTTTGAGAATGGTGTGAACGATTGTCAGGGTTCCAGTTTTTTCACCCCTGATTTTTTGTATCATATCGTGGATCCAATATCCTGGATCAATTGGCCCGACAAGCGTTATTCATGTGCAAGTCTGGATACAACATTTGAAGTCAATCTCGATCAAAGTTATATCGCCAGCAATTACAGCAAAGAGCATACCTATTCAACAATACGAACATTTCTAAATGGAATTCAAGATACTATTCTGGGTGTAGAATTAAATTTTGAAATAGACGAAAAATTTAGTCCTTGTCAACTGATCAGTCAAACGGATAACCAGAATTCTGATGAATACCAGTACGACAAACAAGAATTGAATGAACATTCTATTTATCCAAATCCCGCAACTGATTATATATTGATAGATAATAGACAGATCAATCCGCTAAACGCAATTTGGATATACGATCAAAATGGTATAGCAATAAAAAAATTTAAAGATTTAAATTTTTCGGAAATATCATATAATTTTAAAATTGAAGATTTGAGAGCTGGTATTTATTTTATTAAATTGTGGTATGCAGATCATGCTATTGTGTTCAAAAAGTTCATAAAAATATAATTGCTACTTTAAATTAAAATTTAATTGCACACGGACAACACACCTGCCTGCCGCAGGCAGGGATTAAACAGATTAATACTGATAAGATGGAACTACTTCATAAAGAAATTACGGATAAAATTATAAGAGCATTTTATAATGTTTATAATGAGCTTGGGTTTGGTTTTTTAGAAAAGGTTTATAGAAATGCACTTTTCTTAGAATTAAATGCAATGAGATTGATTTGCGAGAAACAGAAACAAGTTAAAGTAAATTATAAAGAACAAATTGTTGGAGAATATTACGCAGACCTTATAGTGATTGGTAAGGTAATTCTTGAATTGAAAGCTGCCGAAATAATCATAGAAGAACACGAAAAACAATTAATTAATTATCTTAAAGCAACAGATATCGAAGTAGGACTACTATTAAATTTTGGTAAAAAAGCTGATTTCAAAAGAAAAATATTTACGAATGATAAAAAGAAAATCAAATCCCTGCCTGCGGCAGGCAGCCGTGTAAATCTGTTAAATCCCTGCCTGCCGCAGGCAGGTGTGTTGTCCGCGTGCTAATAAATATCAAGATTTAAGTTATCATAAAAAGAACTAATGAATTTGAAGAATAGCCCGAAAAAAATGAAACCGCCTCCGTTGTAATCGACCGAGGCGGTTCATAATCCCTGTGAAAAAATATCTCATGAAAACGTTTGCCAAAATTTGTTCTTCGAAATCATCTTTTTCATTTTCGAATGATTTAAAGAAATCGTCGAATCATGTAACAATAGTATACACAATTTTATTAAATTCCAAATTTAAGGCTAAAAATGGGTGTTTACCCTGAGTGCAGTATCCGTGGAAACCCTGAGGTTTTGAATACTAATTCTCAAACTTGAGCGAAAGAGTAAAAGGGACAAAATTTGAAATTTCGTTGGAATAAATATTCAGATTTCCACTTTTTTGGATTGTCCTTAGCTTTAATATATTACTTTTGCATCTATATAAAAAATTAAGATATGTCTAAAGAAATACTAAATCCCTCTAAAGAAAGAGAAGAAAAACTAAAATCCCTTCAACTTACCGTTGACCGCCTTGAGAAAACCTATGGGAAGGGGAGCATAATGAAACTTGGCGATAAGCCTGTTTTGGATGAAGTGGATTCGATATCCACGGGTTCCCTTGGATTGGATATAGCAGTAGGTATTGGCGGCTTACCTCGCGGTCGCGTTGTCGAAATCTATGGACCGGAAAGTTCAGGTAAAACCACCTTAGCCATTCATGCTATTGCCGAATGTCAGAAAAAAGGAGGAATTGCAGCATTTATTGATGCGGAGCATGCTTTTGACCGGGCATATGCAGAGGCTTTAGGAGTTAATACTGAGGATCTACTGATATCACAACCCGATAATGGAGAGCAGGCACTGGAAATCACCGAAAATTTAATCAGATCAGGGGCTATCGATATCATTGTAATAGATTCTGTTGCAGCTTTAGTTCCAAAAGCTGAAATCGAAGGAGAAATGGGCGAATCCAAAATGGGTCTTCAGGCTCGCTTGATGTCCCAGGCATTAAGAAAACTGACAGGCACAATTGGAAGAACAGGTTGCTGCTGCATTTTTATTAATCAGCTGCGTGAAAAAATCGGAATCATGTTTGGAAATCCGGAAACCACAACTGGAGGAAATGCTTTGAAATTTTATGCAAGCATACGATTGGACATCAGGAGAACCAGCAATGCTATTAAAGATAAAGATGGCAATATCATGGGAAACCGTGTAAAAGTCAAAGTTGTAAAAAACAAAATGGCTCCACCTTTTCGGACCGCTGAATTTGATATCATGTATGGACATGGTATTTCAAAAGCCGGTGAAATTGTAGATCTTGGTGCAGATTTGAATGTCATTCAAAAAAGTGGTTCCTGGTTTAGTTATGAAGGAACAAAAATTGCTCAGGGGCGAGATTCTGCTAAACAATTTATTGAAGATAATCCTGAAATGGCCAGGGAAATTGAAGATAAAATTAAAGCGAAATTAGCTACTGGTAAATTGGTTAAAGTAGCAGTTGGCGAAGAAGTAGAAGAAAATGCATAATTATTCTTCATTAAATTAGTACAGAAGAATAGAATTGTTATTTTTGTTGTCTCAAAGGAAAGCAATATAAAAGGCGGAATTTTCATTGCTTTTTTCTCTAATTCCCATATATATCCGAAATAGCGAGATGATAATGTAGTCTCGCTATTGTTTTTTAAAGAAATCTCTATTCATGGGGATTATTTCAAAAGAATCTTTTTCACTCTAATAATCTATAGAGGTAATAATTAAGGATTTAAAGTTTTTTTCTAAAACTAATCAAATTTTATTTGGTTCCTATTTACATGCAAAAGATAATAGTTGGTTATTGCTTTCTAAAAAGCCTGATTCATTAAATTTAATGATTACCATTTATATTGATGGACTTCAAAGTGAGCATTGTGCAGTGCTCATTGAAAACGATTTATCTAAACTTGATGGGCTAAAGAATCCAAAAGTTGAAATCAATAATAACCTGTTACAGTTTGAAGCGGAAAATCCAAACAAATCAATTCTGGAAGTTATTCAGCATATAAAAAATCTGGGTTATAAAGCTGTATTAGAACATAAAGAATTACCAGTCCTCCGCATGTCTTGTGCTTCATGTGCCGCCAGTGTTGAATCCATTTTAAAATCGCAGCCAGGAGTTATCTCTGCAATTGTAAATTTTGCTAATTCAAGTCTTGCCATTGATTTTGTTCCTGGAATAATTGATTTAATTACATTGCGTAAAGTTGTTCAGTCAATTGGATATGATTTAGCAATACAAGAAGATAAAAATATTCAGGAAACACTTGATGAATTAAACAAAGAAAAGCTTCATCAATTAAAGTTCAAAGTTCTTGGCTCATTACTATTTACCATGCCAGTGGTTATCCTGGCAATGTTCTACATGAATTTGCAATATTCAAATATTGCCATGTGGATCTTATCAAGCCCGGTAGTGGTGTGGTTTGGACGGGATTACTTTATAAATGCCTGGAAGCTGCTCAAGCATCGGACTGCAAATATGGATACCCTGGTTGCTGTGAGTACAGGTACTGCATATTTATTCAGCGTATTGAATACAATTTATCCCCAATTCTGGTATTCAAAAGGACTTCATGCACATGTGTACTTTGAAGCAGCAGCAGTTGTCATCAGTTTTTTACTACTTGGAAAATATTTAGAAGAGCGGGCTAAAGGAAATACTGCATTTGCTATAAAAAAACTGATGAATTTACAGCCAACAGTTGTGGTGTTGCAACACCCTGATGGCAGTACGCAAGAAGTAGATATTAAAAACATAAACAAGTCGGATATTTTATTGGCTAGACCAGGCGAAAAAATTGCAGTTGATGGTGAGATCACTTTCGGAAACTCCTATGTAGATGAAAGCATGATGACAGGTGAAGCAATTCCCATTAGTAAAGAAGCAGGGAGTAAAGTTTTTGCAGGCACTATAAATCAAAAAGGAAGTTTTAGATATAAAGCAGAAAAAGTTGGGAGTGAAACCGTTCTGTCGCAAATAATCAAACTCGTTCAGCAAGCACAAGGTAGTAAAGCACCAGTACAGAAACTTGCAGATAAGATTTCTGGAATTTTTGTACCTATAGTCATAGGCATTGCAATTATTTCATTTGTGATTTGGATTGTGTTTGGTGGAGAAAATGGTTTTTCAAATGGCTTACTTGCTTTTGTTACCGTTTTGGTTATTGCTTGTCCCTGTGCATTGGGTCTGGCCACACCCACTGCTATAATGGTTGGTATTGGTAAAGCAGCAGAATACGGTATCTTGATAAAAGATGCAGAAAGCCTGGAAATAGCTCATCAAATAACAGCATTGGTCCTTGATAAGACCGGAACAATTACAGAAGGGAAACCTATACTTACAGATGAAATTTGGTATGAGAAAGATCTTTTTTTCAAATCCGTTTTATACAATATAGAAAAGCGTTCGGAACATCCATTGGCAACTGCTATTACGGAATCATTTAAAAATATTCCCAACTTAGAAATTGAAAATTTTGAAAACAATTCCGGTTTAGGTATTAAAGCTTCTGTCAAAGGTGAACCTTATTTTATTGGAAATTCAAAATTCTTAAATCAATTTAAAATAAATATCCCTGATGAAGTTT
>JAYVIT010000178.1:0-10653 GCA_043769965.1 Saprospiraceae bacterium | reverse complement strand
TGTTTAATAAGGACAGAAAAGATTATGAATCGAAATGGAATGACATTAGCACATTCATAAAATATGGTGTCATCTCTGATGATAAGTTTGCTGAAAAGGCTTTATCCATTTGTTTGTTGCAGAATACCGAAAAAGAGTATTTTACTATTGACGAATACAAAACAAAAATTGGTGAAACACAGAAGGATAAAAATTCCCGTCTTATTGTTTTATACACCCATGATCCAAAAGCACATTACAGTTATATCTCTGCTGCAAAAGATAAGGGTTATGATGTTTTGCTTATGAACAATGTGCTGGATAATCATTTTATCCAGAGTCTTGAAATGAAATCGGAAGTTAGCTTCAAGCGTGTTGATTCTGATACCATGGATAAAATCATCGAAAAAGATGAAAAAATGGAATCTGCATTATCAGAAAAGGATCAAAAAATCATTGAAGAAATATTCAAAGCATTGCCAATCAATAAAGGAAGTAACACGACGATGAAGGCATTATCACCCAATGATCCTCCAGTACTAATTGTAAAGCCAGAATTCATGCGCAGGATGACAGAAATGCATCACATGATGAATACTGTCAAGGGCGATCATGAGGACCAACCTTTCATGAATCCGTATGAAAGTATTATCAACAGCAATCATCCGGTCATCGCTCAAAAATTGCTTGCGGAGTCGGATGCAAGCCAAAAAAATGAAATGGCAGAATACTTATTCAAGCTGGCCATGTTGGATCAGCAGATGTTGCAGGGTGAAGCATTGCATGATTTTGTAAAGAAGAGTTTATTGCGCGTTCAATAATAGAATCAATTATTATCTTTCTTTTTGTAAATTATAGAAACTAAATATTTGCTCCAATAAAAAAAGGGATCCCAATCAGGAATCCCCTTTTTTTATTTAATTCTAATACCTGTTTAGGGCAGCAGAATATTATTTACTCATCATTTTTTGCTTGCACATATCATATGCAGCCATAGCAGCAGTTTTAGCAGCTTCTAATTTTGATTTCCATGCATCTGCTTTTGTTGTAGCATCCATAGCCGCATTTTTTAATTCATTTACTTGTGATAATACATCACCTTCTAATTTACCAGCAGTTAAACCATCTTTCAATGCAGCCAATTTGCCAGACATTTCCTGCCAGCTAACAGCAAATGAAGTTACTTCAGAAGCCAAACCGGTGATTCCATCTAATTGTGATGTGAAAGCCATTTTTAAAGAGTCTAAAGAAGCCGTCATTTCAGGTTTCATTTTAGCAGCTTTCATAGGGTCAATCATAAAGCTGTCTTTTAAAGAAGCTAATGAAGATTGTGCAGCGCCAATCATACCTCCAACTTCAGTAACTGAAGTAGTTGCTTTTTCCCAATCAGCTGAAAGAGCTTCGATTGGTGCGCGGAATTGCTCTACATTATTACATGCAAAGACGAAAAGAACAGGAACGAGAAGTGCAATTAATTTTTTCATTTTGTATTGTGTTTTTATTTTTTAAAGTCACAAAAGTACCAACTAAAAAAAAATGCCTTGTTAAGCGCTTTTAAGATTTGGCTAATGGAACGTTAACGAGAAGCTATAAAATAGTATTTAAATCCTTGATATACTGATCAATGTATGCATCCATCTGCTTGCGTTTGTATTGCATGATGAACCGAGGATGCGCCAAAGGTATAATCTCATCAAACCATTTGTGCTTATCATTTAGAGCACTCAAAAATTTAAAATTCTTTCCTTCGCCAAGACAAATGATTTTTTTTGTTTTCAATTTTAGTTCAAGTAAGCGTGTCATTTGATATACGATATATGGAGCCAGAACTTTTTCAAGAATGCTTTCATCATAATAATTGTAATTCTTTCCTTCTTTAATAAATCCAATTGGAGACACCGAACCAATAAAATATTTTCCATAAAATAAATTGCTTCCACCAAATGCATCAATCATTTTGTAAATAAATTCTGATGACGGTTCATGACTTTTCAGATCTGTTTGGATCTGACATTTTTCAATAAGTCTTTTCGAATCTGTAAATGGAACCCCAGTCAACCCAGCACCATTCCTTCCTGGATTAATTCCAAGGATTAATGATCTGCTCAATGAATTAGAATAATATTGCTGATAAAATTTTTGAGAAAGAATATTGGCTTCTAATGTAGAATAAGGTAGAAGCGCTTCAATTCCTTTTGGTAATATTGGAAGTTGTTCTTCAAATCCCTTTATGTATTGCTGTATACTTTTATTGAATTGATGAATTGCTTTATTGTTAAATTGTTAAATTGCTTGATTGCTTAATTGTTGTTTTTGCCAATTGCCAATTGCCAATTGCCAATTGCCCCTTCCTACAATTGTGTATTCAAATGTTTCATAAAATCATTCAAAGACTCCGCTCCCTGATCACCCGAACCCTGTTTGCGCACAGAAACATTTTTTTGTTCCACTTCTTTTTCGCCAATGATAAGCATGTATGGAATTTTTTTCATTTCGTTGTCACGTATTTTTTTTCCAATGGATTCAATGCGATCATCGATTTCTCCTCTGAATCCAGCTTGAAGAAGTTGTGATAAAACTTCTTTTGAATAATCCATATATTTATCACTTACAGGAAGTATTGCAAATTGCTCAGGTGTCAACCAAAGTGGAAATTTTCCTGCACAATGTTCGGTGAGTACTCCGATGAATCGCTCCATGGATCCGAATGGTGCACGATGTATCATCACGGGTCTGTGTTTTGTATTATCTGCTCCAATATATTCCAATTGAAATCTTTCAGGAAGATTATAATCAACTTGAATTGTACCCAATTGCCAGGATCTGCCAAGTGCATCTTTCACCATAAAATCCAACTTTGGTCCGTAAAATGCAGCTTCACCAAGAACTGTAGTAGTCTGCATGTTTACTTCTTTGGTAGCATCGATGATGGCTTGCTCAGCTTTCATCCAATTTTCATCAGAGCCAATATATTTTTCTTTGTTATTTGGATCACGTAAAGAAATCTGTGCAGTAAAATTATCGAAACCCAATTTGTGAATGACTTGCATAGTCAGATCCAAAACATTTAAAAATTCTGCCTTAACCTGATCAGGAGTACAAAAAATATGTGCATCATCTTGTGTAAAACAGCGCACTCTTGTAAGTCCATGCAATTCGCCACTTTGTTCGTATCGATAAACAGTTCCGAATTCTGCAATGCGCATTGGTAACTCACGATACGATCTTGGTTTGTGCCCATAGATTTCGCAATGATGCGGACAATTCATTGGTTTCAACATAAACTCTTCTCCTTCTCGTGGTGTATGTATTGGTTGAAAAGAATCCTGTCCATATTTTTCCCAGTGTCCGCTGGTCATGTATAAATTTTTATGACCAATGTGTGGCGTGATTACCGGAAGATATCCTCGTTTGATTTGTTCAGCTTTTAAGTAATCTTCAAGTCGTTGTCTTAATGCAGTACCTTTTGGTAACCAGATCGGAAGTCCTGCACCAACTTTTTCGGAGAACATAAAAAGCTCCAACTCTTGTCCCAACTTACGATGATCTCTTTTCTTTGCTTCCTCAAGCAGGATAAGATATTCTTCTAGTTCTTTTGCTTTCGGAAATGTGATGCCATAAATTCTGGTCAACTGCTGTCTCTTCTCATCTCCTCTCCAATATGCACCTGCTAAACTTGTAAGTTTTGCTGCTTTAATAAATCCGGTATTCGGAATATGCGGACCTCTGCATAAATCAATAAAATTTCCTTGTTGATAAAAGCTGATGCTTCCATCCTGCAACTCATTAATCAACTCAATTTTATATTCATCACCTTTCTTGGTAAAATAATCCAGTGCATCTTTTTTAGAAACTGCTGTTCTGATAAATGGATTACTTTGACGTGCAAGTTCCAATATCTTCGCTTCGATTTTATTCAGATCATTTAAAGATAAAACTTGTCCACCTGTATCAACATCATAATAAAATCCTGCTTCAATCGGAGGACCAATTCCAAACTTTACACCCGGGAAAAAAGTTTCCAATGCTTCCGCCATAAGATGTGCAGATGAATGCCAGAAAGTTGATTTTCCTTCCTTATCATTCCATGTAAACAATTGGAGTGTTGCATCGCTTTCAATGGGTCTTGTTGTATCAACAACTTCACCATTGACTTTAGCTGATAAAACATTTCTTGCCAACCCCTCACTGATGGATTGAGCAATTTGCAATGCGGTAGTTCCTTTCGGGTATTCCTGTTTTCGGCCGTCCGGAAAAGTAATCTGTATCATTGGTTATTTTTTCACTGCAAAGGTAAGGAACAAAAGTCATCAGTGTAAATTTGAATTTTTGGGATGATGAGCAGAGTCCTACAGATTATTTTATTATTGATTTGCAGATTACTAAAAAAGAATGAGTTTTCGAAATATTTTTTTTTTCAGTATAAGTAACAATTTCAAAAAAAATATTTGTGTAAATTCAATAATTTGTGTAGGTTTGAATAATTAAAGAATTAATATGAAAAATAAATACTTGCTTCCAATCGCATTATGCTTGGGAATGATTCTGATTCAGTGTGACAAGAACAATGATCAAAAGTGCGATTCAACAAAGCACAAAGATAAAACGTACTTGCTAACGGCACCTGTAAATGCGAATGCGGGTGGTTTGCAATTTGATACTTATTTAAATGGCAGCACGAGGTTCTTTAACTGGAGCCGCGACGAATATTTTATTTGTATTTACAGTCTGGCAACTGCACATATCGAAGTACTAAGCTTTGATGGTGTCAATGCCTCTGATTATATAGTTACGGGGCATGTACTCTTTGATATTCCACCAGTCATTCAGAATATTGGGACAATTCCATTTCCTAACCGGGTTACAGGTAAGGTTTCGGTTGACCTGCAACCGGCATTTGGAACTGGTTCCGGCAATCTTTCTACTGTGATAGAATTGAGTTTTCCAACACAGGGAAATCTTGATGCCGATATTATCTATCTTCTCAATAAAGTGAAAAGTGTTTCAATTCGTTTGGAATATACCGAAACTTAAATTAAAAGTACCCATGAAAATTCATATAATCACTCGAGTTCGTTTTTTACCTCAGCAAATTCAGGCTCATGATGTACGGATTTAGAAAAATTTCTTTTGCCGGTGTGGTATTACCTATTCTGAGGTAAAGCATTTAATGCATAAGAACTTGTATTGAAGTATTGCTCGAGCCTACCCCAAAGGCCCGGCTGACCGAAAGGGCAGGGATTCCCTACGGGACAGCCTAAAGAACTTCAAAACTTATCTTCATCGTCACGCGATACTCTTTAACTTTCCCTTTCTCAATAACCAATGATTGATCCTGTACCCAGGCTGATCGCACATTTTTTAAAGTTTTTGAAGCTTTTGCTATTCCTGTTGTAGCTGCATCTTCCCAGGATTTTTTGGAAGCGCTCATGATTTCGATGACTTTTAGTACGGACATTTTTTTTAAATTAAAAATTATGAAATGAAAAAAAAGTTTTCAGTTATCAGTTTTCATCCCGATAATCGGGAGGCAGTTAGTATGAATTGTAATGTTTGCATTTAATGGAAGTAATACATAAAGAATTAAAAAATAAAAACGTATATGAAAAACTAAATGGAAAAATAATTTATTTTTAAAACTGCAAACTGCTCCCAAAAATTCTGTTGGGACTAACTGCAAACTGTTTTCAGACCTTACACTAACCAAAAAACAGCCGAAAATGTTTAACGGGTAAGTTTTTTCAATTCCAAACGAGCTTCTTCAAACTGGTCATCTAGCTTTAATGCAGTTTCAAAATCCTGTTGAGCTTTTTGTTTATCTCCTGATTTTTGATAGCATAAACCTCTTTGGTAGTAGCTTGTCGGTTCGGAAGGATTGATTTGTACTGAAATTGTAAAGTGATCTATGGCTAGCGGTATGGAATCCAATTCTTTGTACAACATACCCAAATTGAAATAAGCAGGTTCATATGAGGGAAAACGACTACAAATCTCTATGTATAGTTTTAGTGACTCTTTTGTTTTGCCAAGTGTGTTTAATGCATACGCTTTGTTGTGCCAGGTTTCTGCATCAAGACTATCCATGCGTATTGCATTGTCATAATACAAAATTGCTTTTGGATTTTTGAGTTCTGTCAATACATCGCCAATTCGAATCCATGCTTCTCTCATATCTGGATTGATGTCAACTGCTTTTTGATATGAATTTACTGCCCTGCCTGTATCGCCCATTTCATAAAAGATATGACCGGCAAGATAATAACCCGGCGCATTTTGTGGATCTCGCATAAACACTTTATCCAAAGTTGCCAATGCAGACATGTGTTGTTTTAAAATGAGTTTTAATCGTGCAGATTTTAAAATGGTTTCCAAATCATTGGGAAAATAAATCATCGCTTTATCCATTGCTTTCATTGCAGATTTAGAATCCACATTATTCAAATATGCATCTGAAAGAACATGATAGTAATAGGATTTATTTGTTGAATCAATGGATAGGGCTTTTTGCAAATCCATTATTGCAGAATCAAATGATTCGTTTTTTATTAAAAAGTTAGCTCTTCTAAAATACAAGGAATCATTATCCGGATCATTTTCAATCCAATGATTTAATTCTTCTAGTGTCGGATCAGTTGGATTTAATTCTGAAGAATTGTTGTCAACTTTGTTCTTACATCCATGCAAAGCAATCACAAAAGAAAAAAAAACAATTGTTATAATAAAGTATGAATGTTTCAATGTTCTTATAATTTTATCCAATATAGTGAGAATGTTTGAGTTTAAAAAATCTTATTAGAAATTCTGTGGAAAAGTATTTTTTAAAAAAATATACAAAAGCGCAACTTTTCAGCTTATATAAAATTCCCCTAATCCCCTAATCCCCTAATCCCCTAAATCCTAACGTCAACAACTTTCCTCGTCTTCCTGCTTTTCTCCGCTGCAAAACCCATCAAATGACTTTCAATAGATGCATCAATTGTTGATGTAAGTAATCCCGCATCATGCTGACCAACTGCTTGAACCCAATCTTTCATCAACCGCGCATCTCCACCTCCATGACCATGCTTTTTATAAACGCCTTCCTCAAATGATTGCGAATCCCATTTAGTGACTTTTCCGGTGCGGAAGTCAGTGTGGATAAATTGCTCCATATCTCCTGTCAAATCACCCATGCTGCCCATCACTCTCGTTCGTCTTCCATGATAAGAAGTAAATGCTTCCATGTTGAAACTTGCTGTAATTCCATTTTCAAATAATAAACTCATCACATAATGATCACATTGATCATTATCCATTTTGTAGACACATCGTCCATAATTTGTGGTTTTCAAATAATTCATGATGGCATCTGGTTGCAATTCCTTTTGTTCGGGTAAATCAAAAACATACGTATACGTTCGTTCTCTCAAATAAATTTTCATTGCTGAATACGGACAGGTAGATTCAATGGCACAACCTTCATTGCAACGTGGAGTGCTTCCAACCGGTGCATTATTTTTTGTAAACCATTTTAAATTTCCAAATGCAGCGACGCGTACTGAAGGTTTTCCAACTAACCATCGCATGATGTCAAGATCATGACAAGACTTTGCCAATATAATTGGCGTACTCGTTTTGCTATTGTGCCAATTGCCGCGCACAAAAGAATGCGCCATATGTATATGTTGAATCGGTTCGAAATGTTGAATGCTGATTAATTCACCAATCGACCCATTGTGTATGAGTTCTCTGAGTTTGATAAAATAAGGTGCATATCGCAACACATGACAGAGTCCAACTATTCGTCCAGTTTTTTTTGTTTTTGCTAAAATGTCGCGGCATTCTTTTTCAGTCGGGGCCATTGGCTTTTCCAGCAAAACATCATAACCCATTTCCAATGCTTTCATGCAAGGACCATAATGTAAATGATCAGGTGTAGTAATGATTATTGCATCCGCAAATTTTGGTTTTTGAAAAACATGTTCCCAGGTAACAAACCGATTTTCATCTTTTATGGAATGCTTGGTTGCATATCGTTGGTTGCGAATTGGAATCGGTTCTGCTACTCCAACTATTTTTATTTCTGCTGAATGATCAAATGCATAGTTTCCATACACATTGCCTCGGTTACCTGCACCAAGTGTAATCGCAGTAACTGGCCTTGCTAATGAAATGTGTCTCAGATCAGGAATCTCTCCCAATAATTTTTGTAAATCGGGAATAGCAAATACAGAAGTACCCGCAGTTAATCCGAGAAATTTTAGTGCATCGCGACGGGAGTAGGAATTTGACATTCTTATTTTTGATTAAAGATAAAGAAAAGAGATCGGAACTATGAACTTTAAGTTCTGAAATCGGAAAAAGGAAATGACATGTCTATTAATAAGCTTACTGGAGTATATTGATTGAAGACATGTCATTTCTTTAAGAAGATTTAGCAGTAAACAATTCAGCAATGAAGCAATTTAACCTACCTGACAGGCAGGCAATCAAACAATTTAATTAAAAAAGCCGGTCCACTTTCGCGAACCGGCTGGCTTCATACCTTTTCTGAATATTGAAAAAATCTTTAATGATTTACCATAAATCGTTTTGTAAGTTGTTGGCCAACATTATTATTAATGATGATTGTGTATATGCCATTTGGCCAGTCGACGACAGAGAAATTAAATTCACTTCCTGCTTTTTGGTCTACACTCTTTAGAATCATTTTACCATGAGTGTTGTAAATTTCATAGTCGGCGAGATCTTCATTTTTGCTGATTGCAAAAACTTTATTTGAAGACGGATTTGGGAACAGGTCAACTTCAAAAGATGTACGATCTTGTTTCCTAATATTCAATTCATTTGAATTGCCGTTATCCAAAATTTGCTTTTCATTTTCTTCGCAATCTCCTACGCAATGAAGTTGTACAGGGTTGAATGCAAATGGCATTGGATCATTTTCAGGAACAAACTCAGATGCACCATTCATCAGGATACAATAATCTTCAACTTCACCATACAATGGTGAAGTGCAAGGACTTGCAGGATAACCTGTATAGGACATGATTACACGCATACGGGTTTGCTTTTTAGGTAGAGAGAATGGCATGGTAAGCGTTGCGCACATTGTCGTGGTACCAAATCCATAAACTACTTCTTCAGTTACCGGATCAAAAAATCCATCCGCATTAAAGTCAATCCAAATTTTCCAATACACTTTATAGGTGCTAGTAAGGAAACCTGGCGATACACAAATAGGATATGTTTGTCCTGCATTGATAGATCCGCATGCATGATTAAAATATTTGTAACCACCGTTATCTCCAGTGATTGTATCAATACCAGCAAACTGGACTCTATTAATATACATGTATGTGCTATTGAGTGCTTTCGCTTTGCAGTAAACACTTTCTTTATCACAATCAACAGTTATATTGAAACTACAGGTATCGGATTTTCCATCCTTTTGTACAGCATAGGTGATTTTATTAATTCCGCATGGAAGTAAATCTCCTTGTTGCGCTCCACCAATTTGAGTTAATTCGTAGCAAGGAATTTCGATTATGTATTCCCGGTTTACAGTTCCGATTTGATCATTCCAACTTCCATCTGGTAATAACTCAATGTAATCTTCATCTCCGTTTGCATCATTCGGTTGACCAGGTAACCAGCTTGTAAATGTCAGCGGTTTATCGTCCAACCATACAAAACGTCCTTCTCTTACTTCATCGGTTGCACCGAGCCATGCCGTTAGCCCATTTAATTTTGATGCCAAAAATTTATTTTCTTTTTCCGAATTTATTATTGCCATTCTTCCACCCAATTGTTCGCTGATGCTTTTTGCGGAGCCCCAATTTGCAGGGCCTGTTGAACAAAAATACCGGTGACCATCTAACTCGCCCATGTAAATAAATCCTGGAATATTATCCTTGCAAGGTTTGCAATGTTTTGCTTTTGGTGTGGTCCAATCTACAAATGCACCGTTGAGAAATGGATCTGTGCGAATCACAGTAGTATCATCTGGACATATCACTCCGATTTCTGTTCGAATTACTGTGATATCAAAACTATCTTTTGTAACAAGTCCGCATAAATCAACTGCAGTGTAAATTACAGTTGTCTTTCCTTCTGTAAATCGGGTACCTGGTTTATAATTAAATGATAATCCTCCCAATCCACAATTATCTACTGCAATAGCATGAATCCAGAATACTGGAACATCACAAGAGCCTCTTGCATTCACAGTCAGGTCAGCTGGCATATTTTGTATTCTCGGTGGCTCGATATCTTTTATATCAATGATCTGTTTACATTCTGATCGCAAGCTGTTAATATTTGGATCCACTGCAATCCATGTTCTTTCCAATTTAATTACACCAGGACAAATGCCTGTTGAAATTACTCTATCAGAATAACTAACAATTGGATTTAAACAATCCACTTTGCCAGGTTCTGCTGTTGCTTTTCCAGTTACTGAAGGATTGATACCTTGACCTGGACATGATGTATAATCAGGTGGACAATGCAGCAATGGATTTTTATCGCAGCATTTGTCTGTAACTGTTATAAAGAACCAACATGATGCAGTATTTCCGCAATTGTCAGTGGCTGTATAAACAACCCGTGTAATTCCTTTAGTAAAAGTTTCACCAGGTTGATTTGACGAATGAATTAATTTAATTCCGCAATTGTCATTTATTATTGGAAGTG
>JAYVIT010000177.1:0-2950 GCA_043769965.1 Saprospiraceae bacterium | reverse complement strand
GAGAAGGGTGATGTTACAGTGATCAGATAGTTTTAAATTGCTTGCATTCTTTCACACAATTGACTAAAGTCAATTGTAATTGATAAAGATTTCTCGCAGAATAATTTTTTTTGTTTCCTACTCATAGTTCGTCTTTAGCACTGACTAAAGTCAGGGGGTGTTTTTTTGAATTCAATCTCTTTAATTTTTCAAATTGCATTCATTAAATCCCTCAATTACCATTGACTTTAGTCAATGGTTTTTCAAGGATTGATAGATTCATATTGAATTAGATTTTCACAACAAGCGGAATAATTGAACTCTCATTTCTTTGATTTTTAATTGCCCTTGCCAATTGCTCATCGCATTTTGCTTCCTACATGCCGCTTTCGCGGTTCCTTCACTCAGACTGTTGTCACAGTCTGTCACGCTAGGCGTGAATCGTTCAGTCATCTCTTCTTCTCAACTACCAAAATTCCCGCTTCATCGCCTAATACTCTGTGTTCAGTAGTTAACCACCTAACGAACTGCAACAAAGCATTTAAATTGGCGTATTACTGCATTATGAGAGCTATTACACAGATATCCATTTTTTTACTTTTGCTTAGTGCAATGGGCCTATATCTTGGCGGTTGTGTGCATGAACCGGATATCATTCCAGGGAATCCTGTAGACACTACTACAAATCCTATTGATACGAATAGCAATCCATGTGATCCGAGTATAATTTATTTTAATGATCAGATTTTGCCACTATTGCAATCTGGTTGTGCCATTGCCGGATGTCATGATCAGATAACCAAAGAAGACGGTGTAGTTTTGAATAGTTTTGAAAATGTCATTAAGACAGGTGACATTAAGGCCTTTAATCCTGGGGGCAGCAAACTGTATAAGATGATCACAACGAGTGATCTAAAAGACAGAATGCCGCCCCCACCTATGAATTCATTGACAGCAGATCAAAAAAAACTCATTTATGATTGGATACTGCAAGGTGCCAAAAATGAAGTTTGCGATCAACCAAAAAGCTGTGACACTATAGCTGCGAGCTTCACAATTGACGTTTTACCCATTATTAATGCCTATTGTAATGTATGTCATTCAGGAACTTCGCCTTCAGGAAGTATCTCCTTGAAAAATTATACAGAAATCAGAAGCTTTGCACTCAATGGCAAATTATCTTGTGTGATCAATTGGAATCCCGGTTGTGTAAAAATGCCAAACGGAGGCGCTAAACTTGATGCCTGTAAAATCAGTCTAATAGATGCCTGGATCAAACAAGGCAGCCAGAATAACTAAAATATATGAAATCAAAAGTTTACATATTGTATTTTTATATCATATCTTTGAGCTCTTGTTATTATGACTCTGAGGAGACGCTCTATCCAAATCCGCCAGCCTGCGATACCATCGATGTTAGTTATATAAATGAAATTGAGCCTTTATTAAAAAACAGGTGCTACAATTGTCATGGTAATGGCAATGTGGTTTCTGCTTATGAATTTGAAGGGTATGCAGATTTGATAAATGTTCTCTCCAGACGCAATTTACTTGGCGCCATAAAAAGAGAATCCGGAGTCACTGCTATGCCACAAGGCGCAGATAAATTACCGGATTGTGAAATCAGCATAATTGAAGCCTGGATTAATCAAGGTAAACGAAATAATTAGGAAATGAATAAAAATATTTTAATTGGAATTCTGATTCTTGCAGTTGCCGCCATTTTTTATGGCTATAAAACATATAATAAAGAACATAAAAATTTAAATGAAGTAAAACCTGATTATACAATTACACCTGTCGCATTTTTAGCAGAGTTTGATGCTGATGAAAATGCTGCGCAAACAAAATACCTGAACAAGATTATTCAACTTCAGGGAGAGCTTTTAGAAATACAGAAAGTGGGAGAACAATCCATCTGGATTATATCAACTGGAAATCCACTTAGCAATATCCAATGTGAAATGGACGGACGATATATTAAAGATGTACAAGACAAAGTAAAAAAAGGATCCACAGTCACCGTCCAGGGAATTTGTTCCGGCAAATTAATGGACATTGTAATAAATCAAGCAGTATATAAATTGTGAACCAAATAAAAATTAAAACATGAATAAAATTATTTTTCTTTTCATTTGTTTTTTTGTAATAAGCAACACATATGGACAAAAATATTTTTCTAAAAATGCAATGATCCGTTTTAATTCTGACTCACCGATTGAAAAAATTGAAGCAACGAGCTCAAGTGGAGCTACAGTAATTGATGTAGCTAGCGGCAAGATTGAGTTTGCTGCGCTGAATAATGCCTTCGTTTTTGAAAAGGCATTGATGCAGGAGCATTTCAATGAAAATTATATGGAGTCAACCAAATATCCGAAGACGATTTTTAAAGGTGTCATAAATGAAATAAGCACTGTAAAATTTACAGTTCCCGGTATCTATAAAATTACTGTAACCGGTGATATGAATATTCATGGGGTAACCAAGTCTATTACTGCGCCTGCAGAATTGGTTGTGGATGCAAAAGGATTACATGGTAGTGCTAAGTTTAGAGTAAAATGTAGTGATTACAACATTGTCATACCTGCAGTAGTCAAAGAAAATCTTTCTAATGATGTTGACATCACCATTAAAGTGGACTACACTATATTAAGCCAATAGAATGAAGTACTTAGCATCTTTTATAATTATTGCAATTTTATTTTTTACAAATTTGCAATTGGCGAGTGCTCAGGAAGACTTACTCAGTTTATTAGGCGAAGAAGAAATAACCCAATTTACTTCAGCAACTTTTAAGAGTACCCGGATTATAAACAGTCAGAGTATTGAAAATGCAGCTAGAGGTGTTTTAGATATAAAAATTCAACATCGTTTTAATAGTTTTAATAATGGCTTAGATGATTTTTTTGGACTCGACGGAGCAACAATACGTATCGGTGCGGATTATGGTTTGACCAATAGGATAATGATT
>JAYVIT010000176.1:0-2599 GCA_043769965.1 Saprospiraceae bacterium | reverse complement strand
CTAATGATATAGATGGGTCAATGATACTAGAGGAGTAGAGAAGAATTTCATTCTTCAGTCCTCAAACCTCTGCACTTTCAGTGCAGAGTAATTTAGTTTCAATAAGTATTTCTACTTCAGAAATCGTCTCTTTGGCTTTTTGTAATCTATATTTGGAATAATCTTCAGGATTGTATGCAGTCATAACAATATGCCTTCATTCATCACATTAGAATAATAAGATGTAATTCTGTACTTCGAATTCCATTCTTTCTCAGAATACACCATTGGACTTATTACTTCTCCAGTTTCAAATTCAAAATCATATAATGGATCGGTTACTTTTTTTTCTATGTCAAGAGTTATCTTATCCACATTTAATAATATAAGAAGATCCCAATCCGAATCTGGTTTTGTAGTCCCTTTTGCTCTTGAACCATATAAATAAACTTTGGCTGAAGGCTCTGACCTAAGAATAGTTCTTTTGATTTTTTCAAGAATGTTATGTTGATCTAGCATAAGGCAAAATTACAAATTTACCTTGTAACATTTAAGTTTAATTTCATCTCAGATCTCATCCCAACAGCACGGTTGTGACAGATCTCCTAACTCCTTGTTCTTAGCTCATTTTAGCATTAACTCTCTAAGCTTATTTATAGCCGTCGTTCTCGAATTTACATCCAATCGCATGTATGCATTATTGATATGACGCTTTAGTGTGTTGATAGAGATAAAAAGTTCTTGTGTGATCTGTTGATTTGTTTTGCCGGAATAAATTAATTGTACCACTTCGAATTCACGTTCTGAGAGCGGACTCAATAATTGGCTGTTTATTTTTTGTATCTCGAGCGTAGGGACGTGATTGTTAGATTGTATTGCAAAATTCGCCAGTGAAATTTCTAATGTGGTCAAAAGAGATTTTTCATGAAAGGTTTTTACCAGATAACCTGAAGGTTGAATTTTTTTGGCCCGGTCCAATGTATTTTTATCAGAATACGATGTGAGAAAAACAAATGGAATTTTTATAGTACTGAAAATATATGCCCCTAAGTCGATGCCGTCTTTGTCTCCTTCAAGATTTATATCCAATAAGGCGATGTCCGGTTTTGTTTTTTGTAATTGTTGAATTCCCTCATCATAATCATATGCTATTCCTGCCACTTCAAAATCATGGTTGTTTAAGTACATGGCAAGATTTTCTGCAATTAATGGCTCATCTTCCACGATTAAAACTTTTACTTTATAATTTAGCTGTTCCATATTTGTGAATTATTTTTTAGGAAACAGGATTTGTACTTTTGTTCCATGCTCATTTTCAATGGTCAGTTTTGCTTTCAGTTTTTGTACAAACGCACGGATCATTTTGTAGCCAAATGATTTAACCACAGATACATCAATAATTTCTGGAATGCCATGTCCATCATCTTCAACAGTTAGTAAAATGCTATTTTGAAGATCTTGCAATTTTACATTGATTATGCCATGATCCTTACCAATGAAAGCATATTTTAATGAATTTGTAACCAGTTCATTGATGATCATACCAACTGAAACAACAGTATCCATATGTAAACGCATTGGATCAATGGTAGTATGAACTTCTGTTTGGATAGAGTCATTATGAAATGTCGTTTTCAGATGATCCACCAAATTCTGTACATAACTTGGCATGTCGACAAGATTCATTCCTTCACCTTCATACAGATTTTGGTGAATGAATGCCATGGATTGTACACGGTGTTTGCTTTCTCTGAGCAGATTACTGATGCCGCTATCTGGATTGGATTGTGATTGCAGATCTAATAAACTGGAAATAACCTGTAGATTATTTTTTACCCGGTGATGAACTTCCTTATTTATAAATTCGAGATCCTTTTTATGTTTGAGAATGATGTCATTTTTTTCTTTTTGTTTATTGAATAGATAAAATATTAATCCTCCAAGGCAAAGTAAAAGGACAATTCCCAACCAGAGAATATTTTGTGTTTTCTTTTCTTCAATTAAAGCAATTTGTTTAAAATTATTTTCACGTGACAAAGATTGGCTCACTATTTTTTCTTTGTCCAATTGATCTTGTTGCAATTTTTGTTCCCGTGTATTCGCTTCATTTAATTGCAATTCCTGTTTAAGCGTTTGGTCTTTAAGAATATTTTCACGTAGCAAGCCCTGTTTGATTTGAAATTCCTTTTCCAGTTTTTCCTGCTTCAATTGGTTTTGAATTTTCAAAAATTCAATTTCCCGGTCCCTGATATTTAATTCGGAATTTTTACTAATGTCAGCGGCCAGTTCTTTATTTTCTTTACTGGAATAGGCCGAAGCGACTTTATCAGCATTTTTTAAATAGGTATATGCTTTTTCGATATTTCCATTGGCATAGTATGCATCTGCAATATTGGAATTGATATAGGTATCGATAAAAACAGTGAATCCTTTGCGGGAAAATTCTTCAGCTTTAGCATACCAAATCATGGCCAACGAATCTCCCTGAATTGCCATTGCATGATTTCCTTTTAAAACAAACTGTCTAACTTTTAAGAATGCGCTTGATTCGTTTTTCATTAGACTATCGATCAAACGAATATTTGAAGAGACTGCAATAAATTCTTTCTTTTTTAAAAAT
>JAYVIT010000175.1:0-5232 GCA_043769965.1 Saprospiraceae bacterium | reverse complement strand
TCTAATGATACCGGTGAAAACTGGACCGAACTTCCGGCACTAAATCCTGGTTCAGGATTGGATTGCGATTGCTTGGGTGGCTTTGGTTGGTATTTTCATAGCATAGCTTTGAATCCAAAAGATCCAAATGATCTGTTCATTCTGGGCATTGAATTATTTCGTTCATTGGATGGAGGTGAACATTGGGACATGGCAGATCCACCATGGTTTACTTATGAAGTACATGCTGATAAACATGATTTGGTATTTTTAAAAAATGGAGATTTTCTTTTAGCCACAGATGGAGGATTGTATAAACATTTTGAAAATACGGATACTTGGGAGGACATTGAAAATATTCCAACCAACCAGATATATAGAGTTGCATACAATCCAAACGAACCTAAATTATATTATGGAGGGTTACAAGACAATGGTTCAACCGGCGGCAATAAAATAACAATCAATAGTTGGGAACGCATCTATGGTGGAGATGGATTTCAAATGGCATTTAAGAAAAACGATCCCTTGATTTATTATGCAGAATATCAAAATGGTGCTATACAACAATACAATAATGGAAATTGGAATCGGTTCACCAGGGGATTGAACGGAAGTAAAAACTGGGATTTCCCATACATGATATCAAGACATAATTCTGCTAAACTTCTGGCGGGTTCAACACAAGTCTATTATAATGCATTGGATACCGGTGCGAACTGGATAGCTATCAGTCCCAACATTGTTGGAAATGGAAGATACCCGTCCCGTTCAAATCCAACAATTACAACTATTGATGAATCACCCTTGGATAGCAATGTCATTATAGCCGGAACTATTAATGGAAACTTATGGATGACCAACGACTTTGATTCAAATTGGAAAAATATTTCTTCAAACTTACCTATTGCATATATATCTTCTGTAAAAACATCTTTTACAAATTCCAATATATTTTACGTAACGCTTAGTGGTCATCGTGGAAATAATTTTAATGCTTACGTTTATAAGACAATTGATAATGGCAATAGTTGGCAAAGCATTCATAGCGATCTTCCTGCGATGCCGGTTTATGATGTTTTAGTTTATCCAGGAAAAGGTGATTCTGTTTTATTTGTAGGCAATCATATAGGTGTTTATGCAACAGTAGATGCAGGAACCAGCTGGAGCAGAGTGGGGGACAACATGCCATTTATTGAAGTATTTGACTTGGAAATTAATGAAGCGGAAAAAACATTGGTTGCCGCGACCTTTGGTAAATCGATTATGACATTTCCTTTGGCGGATATCTTTAAGAAGATTGTTTCCACAAAAAATCAGAAACACAAAAATGAGTTGTATGTGTATCCAAGTCCAGCGACAGATAAAATTAGATTAACTGGATTGGAAAACAATTCTGTTGCTGAGATCACCATTTATGATACTCAAGGAAAAATACTATTGAAATCAAAACATATTGACAAATCAAATCCAGAATTCAGCATAGAATTTCTTAAGAATGGATTGTATTATTTGAGTATAAAATCCGGTAACAAAACAATTACAAAATCTTTCTTGAAACAATCTTAATGCAAGTATGAAATTTCAAAATGTACATTTTGAAAATATACAAGAGTTATTGGATTTTCTTCCCGAAGAACAACGAACGATAACCGAAAAGCTAAGAGAGCTCATACACGAAGAACTGTCACATTGCAAAGAAAAATTTTCCTTTAATGTACCATTTTATTTTGGCAATAATCACATCTGTTTAATCTGGCCGGGAGCTGTTCCCTGGGGAAAGAATACAATAGTAGGAGTTGAACTTGGATTTGCCAAAGGACATCTATTAACTGATGATGGTTATTTGGCAAAAGGCAATCGGAAATATGTTTACATCAAAACATTTTACAAACTATCTGAGATAAACGATGCTAAAATCAGAGAACTACTTCAACAAGCCTTGGAAATTGATGAAATTCTAAAATATAAAAGCTTCTAACAACAATGAATAAGCTATAGTAATCCATTCTTTCATTCTTCCACATACCGCCTTCTTCAAACAATATTATTCTTTATCGCCTAAGCCATTGCTTCTCCTTTTGAATGCACAAGTAGTTCTACATATATATTACCGATATGTCCTTTTATCGCATCGATATTAATGAAATAGGCAACTGCAATTAATGGATCACTATTGATTCAACAAAATGCAAAGAGCGTATTTTCGATAATGTATTAATGGTCGCAATGTTGGTTTGAAGAAAGCTTGGGAGGGGGCACACAGGCTAGGGAAGTTATATCACTTGATCGGATTACAAAATATACAATCCAGTTTATCGAGTTACTTTTTAGTTGATGGTTTTATTCATGGTTTGCTCTAACCATCCAATGTATTTGTATGTCTGAGATACTAGATAATAGGGTAGATTGAGCAGTTTGTATTTTTTTCCATTTGGGGTTGTAGATTCAGTAATATTTAATTCACCTGCATAAAACCGAATAGCCATTGCGTGTGGTGCCATTTCCATAAATAGTTGTAACGACTTTAGTTTTCCTGCTACTCCGGATTTTACTTCTATCGGAATGAGTTTGCTTTCATATGGATATAAGTAGTCAACTTCGGCAGATGAAGTTGTTTTTTCGCGTATCCAAAAATACAAACTGCTCAAGCTGAGAAATTGACTGGCCAACAATTCCTGTCCTACCAAGTGTTCTATCATTGTACCTTGATAGACTTTATTTAAATCAACGGTTCCTATGATTTCATTTTGAATGCCAACAAAATAATTGAGCAAGCCTGTATCCAATACCTGGAGTCGTGGTGATCTTTTTACATTCGGCATCAAAGGCAATGTAACATTTGTTTGCGGAAACACGAGATGAATAAGCATTGCTTTCTCGAGTGTTCGCAATGCATCTCCCATTTCTCTTGATCCATAACCTGAGTTTCCGAAGCCTTCAAATTTAATTCGTTTTCCTGCCTCAGAGAAAGATGTTCTTATAGCATGTCTGATATGAATCACCTGTGCAGAGGAGATAGCGTATTTCTCTACATCTTCCAAATACGAAGTAATTAAAGAATCATAAATAGAAGCTAAAACTGTAAAATCTTTTTGTTCTGCATATTGCTTGACTATGCCGGGCATTCCGCCTATCAATGCATAGGTATGAAAAAGTTGGAGGAGCTTGTCATGTGCAAATGAAGCAATTGGAATTTGATGTAATGCTCCCAAAGCAGAATCTTCTCCAATCGCAGATAAAAACTCAGGAAATGAAACAGGTCTCAGGATTCTATATTCCACGCGTCCAACAGGGAAGTGGATGTTTTGATCAAACAACGATTCCAACATACTGCCGGCAGCAATGACAAAGATGCCCGGCTCCTGTTCATAAAAATAACGAAGCACATTGACGGCTTCTGGCACTAATTGAATTTCATCAATAAAAAGAAGCGTTTCTTTTTTATTTGAGAGCGGGAGGTTTCGAAGAAAAAACAGTGTTTGTAGAAGTGTCTCTACGGTTTTAAACTGCTCAAATGGTTTTCTGTCCTCTGGCAGTTCCAGGTTAAGGTAAATATACTGTTTGAATTGTCCAGCAAATTGATTGACTAATGTTGTTTTGCCAACCTGCCTGGCTCCTCTGATAATTAGCGGTTTACGATCAGAATTAGCAGCCCAATTTTCCAGCTCAATAAGAAGTAATCGATCAAACATGCCACAAATATATGGTAAATACTACAATATAATGTAATATAAATATGGCAAAATCGAATTAATAATGATGCAAAATTATGGTATAATTCTAAAAAATTGTAATCGAGTACGAGTATTTAGTATGTTTATATTAAGTACTGTTCTGAAAGCAAGAACATTAGACAATATTATTTTTGATGGCAGTTGCCACCGCTTCTCCTTTGGAATGAACATGTAGTTCTTCATAAATATTCCGGATGTGACCTCTGACCGTATCAATACTAATAAAACAAGCATCAGCAATTAATTTGTAGCTCATCCCTTTTACAAGACAGGAAAGAATTTCCTTTTCTCTTTCCGAAAGCTTAAACCCATGTACATTAGAATTAGAAGGCTGCTGTGCAAACATTTTTAAAACTTTGGTAGCGATTGAAGGACTCATAGGTGCGCCACCTTCATAGGTTTCTTTAATAAAATCCAAAATCCGTGAAGGAGAAGTATTTTTTAAAATGTAACCGGATGCGCCTGCAAGTATGGACTGAAATATTTTTTCATTCTCCTCAAAAATCGTCTGCATCAAAACTTTTATATCAGGATATTTTTCACGGAGAATTCTCACTCCTTCAATTCCATTGATGCCAGGCATACCAATATCCATCAATACGACATCGGGCTTTGTGTCTTTAATATTTTTTAAAAGATTAGAGCAATCTTCAAATGCACCTACACATTGAAAGCCTTCACTTCCATTTATCAATTGATAAAGACCGACCCGCAAGCTATGATTATCCTCAAATATTGTGACTTTAATGTTCATGATAAATTGTTTAATTGCTAAATTGTTGGATTGTTAAACTGTTACCTATCTTTTCACTATTCACTTTTAATTTTATTACAAAGCAATTTTCAATTGAATCGTCGTTCCACTTCCAGGAAAAGATTCAATCAGCAATTTTGCTCCTATTTCCATAGCTCGCCTTTTCATATTTTTAATACCATTGCCTTCTGTAGCTAGATTCACATCAAATCCCATTCCATTGTCGCGAATCATCATGCTTAGATTATCTTTCTCATCTTTAATAGCAAACGTCGCTTTACTTGCACCGGCATATTTAACCATGTTATTAGTAGCTTCTTTAAAAATCAAGTAAAGATTTTTGCGCGCATCCATTGGAAGCTTGATTTTTATTGCTTCCTCATCTGCGACAAACTCAAAGTCAATTCCCTTTGCACCCAGCAATTCATAAGCAAAACTCCGCATTCGCAAAATGATCTTTTCAAACTGATCATTTTCAGGATTGATGGTCCATACGATATCAGCCATTGCGTCTAGCATCTTTCGTGAACTTTCTCCAATGGTATCGAGTAGGGGGATGACTTCTTTGGTCTGTTCCTGTGCTATCTGAGAAAATATTGAGATACTGCTAAGCGTACTTCCTACTTCATCATGGAGATCGCTGGCGATTTTATTGCGTAATGTTTGCAATTTTAATTTTTGGCGGGTACTGTAGTTATTATATGCAAAGAATGCAAGTACACAAAACAATACCATCCCTCCTAATAAATAGTTTTTAAAAAG
>JAYVIT010000174.1:0-7323 GCA_043769965.1 Saprospiraceae bacterium | reverse complement strand
GATAATTGTGCATAAAGTGTATTACTCATGGCGATTAGATTTAAAAACAAAATTGCGACTCTGAAACATTTCACAATACAGTATTTATATAAAATCTAAATTTGGTAAATAAAGTATTAACAACAAATACAATCTACCAAATTGATGATTAACTCTCTCGCCATACTGATTTAATCATCAAAATTCAAAGTTATAACATTTACTACAATTGTGCGCATCTGAATATACATATTTAAAAAGGACATGAATGTCTTTTTATATTTTATATGTGTATTTTATACCCAAATGGAATTATTAAATTCTGAAGTGGTATATACAGGAGATGAATCTGTAGTGGGATCTAATTTAATTTTTAAAAAATTAAATGAAAAAAAGTATTTTAAATCAATATTGGTCCTTAGCCATTTCATTTGATCCTGAATGAGGTTCAATTATCAATTGTTGTAAGTAGGAGAATTCACTTGTGTTTCATCATTGTATATCCAAAACGCTTGCTGATTTGGATGCCGGCTTTTTCTAAAAATTGAGTTGGTAATTCTCCGCCAGCAAAAATATAAATGAGATCGTTTTTAATTTCTTGATTTCCATCAATGGTGTTTAAGACTATATGATCAGGATGTATGGAGATAACATTTGAATTAAACCAAACAGTTATTTTCTTTTTCAAAATGGCTTCTTTGATCTTATCATTATTTTTTGGCTTTATTCTTCCGAATGATTCACCGCGATAAGATAATATAACATCATTGTCATCAACAAGTGATATAACTGCTTCAATTGCAGAGTCTCCACCACCAACCACCATAACTTTTTTAGTATGAATATTTTCCGGTTCAAGTAAACGGTATGCCACTTTTTCCAAATGCTCACCAGGAACATTGAGTTTTCTTGGACTTCCTCTTCTTCCAATAGACAATAATACTTTTTTTGTTTTATAAGTTTGTCCCTGCATGGTCACCACTTTGAATTGATTTGAATCTTGTGATATAGATTCTACTTTAGTGTTTTCAGTAATGGTGATTTCGTTTTGACTTAATACTTTAACCCATAGATTTAATAGTTCTGTTTTGCTTGTATCCCGAAGCTGGACTTTTCCGAATAAGGGTAATTGCATGGGTGCTGTCATCACAATTTTAGACCTTGGAAATGTAAAAACTGTTCCGCCAAGTGATTCTTGCTCCAATGTCAAAAATTTAAGATTATGTTTTTTAGCATTTAATGAAGCGGATATTCCTGCTGGCCCTGCACCGATAATGATTAAATCATAACTGGAAGGATCATTTATAAATCCGGATTCAATTATATAGTCAACTGCATTCTTACCCTGCTCAACACTGTTTTTTATTAATCCCATTCCTCCCAATTCTCCGGCAATATAAATTCCCGGAACATTGGTTTCAAAGTTCTGATTGATATGAGGTAAATCCACTCCTCTTTTTTCTGTTCCAATGCAAAGTGTGATTGCTTCAACAGGACAAGCATGAAAACAAGCGCCATGTCCTATGCATTGTGAAGCATTCACCAAAGTAGCGCGACCATTGACGATACCGAGAATATCTTTTTCGGGACATGCTGTAAGACATGCACCGGTTTTGATGCAGGTATTGGTATCAATTACCGGATGCAATGATACAGGTTCGAACAATCCTTCTTCTTTAGCCCGTTGAATTTTTGCTTCAAATTTTCTGGATTGTTTTTTTTGTTTTTTGAGATAAAAGTAAATTACAACAATACAAAAGAGCAGAGCAGATGAATAGATAATAAATTTTTCAAGAAACAAATTGGAAATCAGAATATCCATCGATAGCCAAAAGTTAAAGTAACCACCACGTGAATCACCATAATAATAAGCATGATCAAAGCAAAAGGTAAGTGTATGACATGCCAATGTTTAAACCAGGATTGCATAACGAGAAGTCTGTCAATTTTGTTATTGAGTGAAATTTCTTCTTTGATGAGATTTATAATTTGTTTGCTTTCAGTTTTTGATAATTTACTTTTTTCCAGGAATCGCTTGGTTTCTTTGATGGTTTTTAGATCTGTAAAATATTTATTTATCCATCTTGTAAATCGATTCCCACTTTGATTTACCTCTTGTGAAACTGAAGTAGAGGAAAGGATTCCTATTGTTTTCTCATCTACATTATAGGAATTTCGCAAAATGTCGCTGATGTTTTTTTTCATTTCTTTAGCTTCACTTAAGCTCAATTCCCTTCCTTCTATAGTTCGGGGAATCTGGATGTAAATAAATCTTCCGATAATTCCACTCAGTACCACTAAGACCATACTCCAAAAACTAATGGAAACAATACCTCCAAATTTGAATGAGGTATGGAACAAAACCAACATAGGTCCAAGTGTGCATAAAAAGATATGAAACTCAAGCCAGTGTTTTAGCCTTCCAAGATGTGCAAGTGATCTGTATTTTTTTCTTGCGATATACCCAAATACTCCAATAATGATCAATAATGATCCAACAATACCATATCCATGCCCAAAAGGTCCGCTAGGTTTCAAATTCGTATGATCCTCATGAAAGAACCGGTCTACAATCGGAGTTGAATAATAAGACCATCCTTGATAAATCAACCAAAATAAAACAAGCAGGTTAATCCCAACTAAAGTGGAAATGTATATCCTGTGTGTTTGATTGTTCATTGTATATAGATGGTCTTTTTCTTTTTCAACTATAATTTATGCTAACATTTAAATCTTAAAAAGTGTTGTCTCAGAATGAATTGAAACTCTCTTCTATTAAAATAGTTAACTTAAATTGCAAATTCAAGCAATACAAAAATTTCTAATAGAAAGGTAAACTTGATTTTGATAAAAAGGGAAATTGGATTTGCTCCAATTAATTCAAGGTTGCTAACGTATGCAAATATAATAAACAATTGAAAGAATACTATTAAATCGGTTCAAAAAAACCTCATAGCTCATATCTTTTATATAACTCATTTGAAACCATGATAGAATAGACATGACATTTTTAAAAATTTCCAGTTTACCTTGATTATTGCCGTTTATAAAAATGTCATGTCTTAGACTTTTTCAGGTGACTAGTTATTTTTCTTTTGTTCTCGTTCGCGAGGCAATTACTCAGATCTAATGTTTTCTCAGTTTCCCATCACCCCAATAATAGTTCCCATAATGGTAGATGACACGATCATATATCCGGCATCAATAAAATACAAAGTTGTAGAGCGCTTTGAAAACTGGTAATTAATCCCAAGACTCATTGCAGAAAAACAAATGCCTATCATAAATCCAAGTTTCAAGCCATCGGCCATGCCACTGAAATCAGTTCGGATCATAATTTTGGCAAGCATATACGAATATACAAATGCCATTAAGAATGTAATTCCAAAGATCTTGGTATTGTTGTCTGAATGCAAAGTCTCATGTGTGATGTTCAATTCCTTTTTCCATTTATTGCCAAATAATGTTGAACTATACCATAGATTTCCAAGTATGGTTGAACAGATTGCTGCAATGATGATAGAAAACCAATTGACGTACTCCATTAAATTTAATTACGCCCGCCTGACCGGACGGGCACGAATTACGAATTATTTGTCTTGAATAACATTTAAATAAATTTAAAGTTAGAAAACTTGTAATTCGTAATTCGTCTTTCGTAATTATTATATTATTAGCGCCAAACCGGATTGAATTCCGTACGGCGATTCATTTGTCTGCCTTCGGCAGTTTTGTTGTCGCCAACTGGTCTTGATTCTCCAAAACCAGAAGACATTAATCTGCTTGCATCGATTCCTTTTTTGCATAGGTAATCTACACAAGCCTTAGCTCTTTTCTCTGAAAGTTTTTGATTGTAAGCATCGTCTGCTAAGCTATCGGTATGGCCTTCTATACTCAAATTCATTTCTGGATATTTCTTCAACACGATTAATACTTCATCCAGGTTCTTGAATGATTTTTTTGTAATGTTAGCAGTGCCTGTATGGAATTCTACAGCTCTCATTGCAACATCCAATACTTTTTTATCCTCCACTTTGATTTCAGGACATCCGAAATTGGCGGCAATTCCTTTTGTGTTGGGGCATTTATCTACATTATCTGTGATGCCATCTCCATCTGTATCAGGGCAGCCATTGATGCTGCCAGCAAGATCCGGGCATGGATCAGTATCATCTGGAAATCCATCTTTATCTCTATCCGGAGGACAGCCATTATTGCTTGCAGGTCCGGGTACTTTAGGACATTTATCATCTTTGTCAACTACGCCATCTTTATCTGTATCTGGGCAGCCATTAATTGTTCCTGGTGTATCAGGACACATATCGTCTATGTCTGCAAAACTGTCTTTGTCTTTATCAGGACATCCCTTAATGGTACCTGCAACATCAGGGCATCTATCATCTTTATCGTAAACCCCATCTCTGTCTCGATCTGCCGGACAACCAAAGTTTTCAGCTACACCCGGTTCATTAGGACATTTGTCATCGAGATCTCGAATCAAATCACCATCGGCATCAGGACAACCGTTGACAGTACCCCACACATCAGGACACTGATCTTCTCTGTCTATCACTCCGTCCTTATCGCGATCACTGGCATTCAGACTGAGCCGAACTCCTATAGCATGTTGCCAATTGTCAAGACCATCTTCAAACGCAAAGCGGTAATCAGATTGTGCCATTAGGCTTATATTGTCATCGATGCGAATATCAAAACCCAGCCCTAGTGGAGCTTGTGCATATAATCTGTCAAAATCAAAATCTGGGACAGCAGCTCCAATTCCAGCATATATAAAAGGTGAGATGGCTTTTCCACTCCAAAAATGAAGGTTTAACAACGCATCAAGGCCTGAATAAGACTCTCGTTTTCCATAGGAAGTAACCGTTTTAAGACTTTCATTATAATTGGGATAACTGGCCTGACCATACCGGAATGGAATACTTAAGGATAACAAGTTGTTGAATTGCCTGTTGTATCCGAGTTCAAAACCTTTGTTCAGATTCTCGAAGATGCGCTCATTGTCGCGGTTTGGTGCCTGATAATTGATGAATATCATTTTTGCTGTAAGCGAATGTTTTGGGAGACCTCCTTGTCCAAAGCTGATTTCAGCAATCAGGACAAATATGATCAATAGATTGATGATTCGTTGTTTCATAATTCGTGAAATTTTGTGAATAATTGAGATTGTCTGGTTTAATAGGGCTCAAATTTAAAACAATGTAATGATTTCTGAATTTTATCGTGTGAAATTTAATTAGCCATTAGAAAGGGGAGAAATGGAAATGGGGAGTGAGGAAGATTTGAAGAAAGAGTATAGTGAAAAACGAATAGAGTTATCAATGGTTTATTCTCACTCTGTTATCGGTTATCTGCTATCCTATTATCTATCGTCTTTTAATCACTTTAATGCCAAACTTTATACAGAGCTTTGACTCGAATTTAAAATGTTTTATTAAATTGAATTTTTTCTTGTTTCTTCATGACTACAATTAAATTTCATAGGAATCTTGTCGATGCGGTAATTGATGTAGTCAGCTCATGTATTTTGCAAGGTGGATATGCTGACAAGCTGATTGAAAAGACCTTGAAATCAGATAAGCGCTGGGGATCCCGGGATCGGAGTTTTATTGCTGAAACTTCTTATGATATCATACGAAATTATCGATTATTGAATTTTTGTGTTGAATACAGTGATCAGATAGCAGATATAGTTGGAGTTTATTTTATACTAAAAAAAATACCACTGCCAGATTGGGATTTGTTTTCAAAGCTTGAAGCACAAAGTGTTTTTACTTTGTATGAAAAAGCAAAAAATGATTTTGCTATATTCAATTCGTATCCAGATGAGTTGGTGGAACTTGTGAAAGAAGAATTACCGGATACTTTCGAAAACGAATTAATTTCACTCAATCGTGAAGCACCGCTTATTTTACGTGCGAATACAATTGTAACTAATAGCGATCAACTTAAATCTTCTTTAGAGCAACGGGAAATTTTTACTACAACTATTCCTGATGCAGCAGACGCATTAATTGTTGATAAGAAATTTAATGTATTCAAAGATCCTTTGTTTTCAAGTGGCCATTTTGAAATTCAGGATGCATCGTCACAATGTGTAGCTCCGTTTTTAAATGTACAATCCGGTATGCGCGTGATTGATGCTTGTGCAGGTGCAGGTGGAAAATCTTTGCATCTAGCAGCTCTTATGCAGAACAAAGGAAAAGTACTTTGCCTAGATACAGAAGATTGGAAACTAATCGAATTGAGAAAGCGGGCAACGAGAAATAAAGTTCAGATTATTGAAACCCGTCACATCGACAACAATAAAGTGATTAAAAGATTGCAAGAATCCTGTGATCGCCTTCTACTTGATGTTCCATGCAGCGGACTTGGTGTATTGAGACGCAATCCGGATGCAAAATGGAAAATTGACCGAAGCCTGATAGAACGAATGAAAATAGTGCAGCGGGATCTCCTGCACAGGTACTCCAGCATGCTGAAAACAGGGGGTTTGATGGTTTATGCAACCTGCAGCATTTTGCCTTCTGAAAATTCAAAACAAATTGCTTACTTTTGCAACGAACATCACCATTTTCAATTAGAAGAAGAAAAAGTCATCAGTCCTGCTGAAAGCGGCTTTGATGGTTTTTATATGGCTCGATTGAAAAAATTGTAATACCTAAAATCGATTATATGAAGTTCGTATCTGTGTTAATTCTATTGTCTTTACCCTATTTAGTATTCTCCAAAGTTTGGATCGTTGGTCCCGGTGAAATTTATACAAAACCAAGTCAGGTTTCATCATTAGTCAGTGATGGCGACACCGTTTATATTCAAGCTGCCGAATACAAAAAAGATGTTTGCAAATGGAATGCAAGTAATCTTCATCTTATTGGTATTGGTGGAAAGGCTCATCTCAACGCAGAGAAAACTGCATTTGGCGGCAAAGCTATTTGGGTGATTGCAGGCGATAATACGTTTGTTGAAAATATTGAATTCTCGAATTGTGAAGTAGTAGATTTAAATGGTGCAGGCATTCGTCTTGAAGGAAAAAATCTTCATGTACGTTCATGCTATTTTCATGATAACCAGGAAGGGATTCTAGCAGGAGACAATATCGGAAGTGATATCATTGTAGAATATTCTGAATTCGGATATAATGGAGCCGGCGATGGATTTTCACATAATATTTATATCAATCATGTCCGCTCATTATTGTTTCAATACAATTATGTTCATCATTCTTTTTATGGTCATGAAATAAAAAGCAGGGCGCATAAAAATATAATTTTATACAATAGAATTACAAATGAAGATGGTAGTGCGAGTTATGAAATCGATTTG
>JAYVIT010000173.1:0-3699 GCA_043769965.1 Saprospiraceae bacterium | reverse complement strand
TCTATGTGAATATCTTTATGAGACATGAGTGATTTTAATTCAAAATAATGTATTACTATTAGCTAAAAACCTGATTAATCATTGGAGGATAATACATTTAAAGGAGGTTAAATAAATTAATATTGTTTTTACTAGGTATAAACAATAAATAAAAGCTCTTTATTACAGATTATCTAATGAAGCTTGAAATTAAAACTACAGGCAGTAATTTGCATAAAAACAACAATTTGATAGGATAGGATTAGCATAAGTATCTAAATGAAAATATTCAACACAGTGCTAAAAAGCAGAGACATCAGGCAAAAAAAACGTAGCCTGATCAGGATAATATATTTTTATCCTGTTATTTTCTTTTTAATTGGATTAGGTGTGGTAACTGCATATTATACATGGTTACAAATCTATAAATATAAAAATCAAGTTGAAAAACTAAAAACAGAGTTCCCTGAGAAACAACGTTCTGAATTAAAATCCAGGATTCTATTATTAAAAGATTATATTTATTGGGTTAAATCTCATCCTGAAGATTATATTATTCAGCAACTAAACAATAGAATGAAAAGCTCTGAAACTTTAGTAAGTGCTTTTGAAAGTTCAATGAATTACACTATTGGTGCATTACCTGATGCTCTGATTAATTCACTTGATGAAATAAACAAGATATCAGTAAACAAAATTATTATTTTAAACAAAAAACAAGAAGTTTTATTTCCTGCTATTCCTTTAAGGCAAACAAAAGGTACTAACACCACAAACACATTAAAAGGATCATATAAACTGGAGGATTTTGAATCAGTTGAATCAGTGGTCAAACAATCATACCGGGAAAAATTACCAGCCAAGCTATACCTTCTATTAAAAAGCGTTGGAAACGACGGCATGAAAATCGGGATCACTTTCCATCCTGACGAAAGCAACAGCATTTTACAGGATGTTGTCATGGATAGTCTGAGTAAGGTTAAATACAGTAACAATGAGTATATTATTGTGAACACATATAGCGGCTTAGCTCTGCTTTCGAGAGGTAGTCGTCAAATTCCACCCATTAATATAAATAAATCTCCAGAGTCGAATTGGAAAGATATTTTCACAAAAGAACTAGAGTTTGCGAAAACAAGGGAGGGCGGGTATCTTACCTATTTCTGGAGAAACCAGCCTGGTGTTGACCGCAGTGAAAAGACCTCCTATTTTTCAGGGATCAATGATTGGGAGTGGATTATCGGAACAGGCTTTTTTACCAGTGATATTGATCCAATAATCAACCAATTGAATGCTGAATTATGGAAAGACATTGTAAATAACTTAATTCGGTTTTTTATTTTTCTTGTTATTCTTAATGTATTGGCTTATTTAACAATGAGATTTTTCGCAATTAAGGCTAAAGCCAATATATTGCTTTTTCTTCATTTTTTTAAACGAGCAGCCCAGGGGATGCAAATTATCGATTCGAGCAAACTCGCTTTTACTGAATTTGATACTCTTGCCCAAGCTGCTAATCAGATGATTCATGAAAGAGAACGAATAAAAGCAATACTTTCGGCCGAAAAATCGCGCCTTAGGTATATGATTGATGCAATTCCCGACCTTATTTTCTTTAAAGATATTAATAGTAAGTTTTTAGGCTGCAATAAGGCATTTGAAAAATATATCAATAAGAAATCAGAAGATATTATCGGATTATCCGAATATGATCTGTTTAAAAAGGAGGATGCTTCGGGATTTTTAACATCTGACAAACAAATTATACAGTCATTAGAACCTGAAAGAACTACCAATTGGATTGAATATTCCAATGGGCATAGATTTCTGTTTTATACATTAAAAACGCCTTATTTCGATTCGGATAATAACCTGTTAGGGATAATCGGTATTAGCCGTGACATTACAGAGATGGAAGAAACCCAACAGCGGTTAATCCTTGCAAAAGAAAAAGCCGAAGAATCGGATAGATTGAAAACAGCATTTCTGGCAAACATGAGCCACGAAATCAGGACACCTATGAATGCAATAATAGGTTTTTCTGATTTATTATCAGAGGAAGATATAACGCAGGAGGATAAAGATGATTTCATCTCAAAAATAAAAATCGCAGGCCGTTCGTTAATGACTCTGATTAATGATATAATCGATATTGCGAAAATTGAGGCCGGACAGCTTAAGGTTTCGGAATCGGCTTGTGACATAAACCAAATGCTAAATGATTTGCTTGGCACTTTCACAGAATTGAAAAATGTTTCCGGCAAAAAAGGCATAAACCTAAATCTTATTTTACCTGAAGATAAAGAGCAACTGGTTGCATTGACTGATCCGATACGGTTACAACAAATTTTTTCCAATTTACTTAGTAATGCTCTGAAATTCACAGAATTTGGAAGTATCGAATTTGGGTATACCAGTCAGAATGGCACTCTTTCATTTTTTGTAAAAGACAGTGGAATCGGGATTCTTCGTAGCAAACAAAAACTTTTATTTCAACGTTTTAGTCAATTAGACGCAAGCACCACCCGAAAATATGGTGGCACCGGCCTGGGACTTGCAATTTCAAAAAACCTGGTTGATTTGTTAGGTGGCTCAATCAGTATGGAATCGAATCCAGGAAAAGGCTCAATGTTTTATTTTACAATACCTAACAAACCAGTAAAAAGCAAGCCTGAAGTGATGAATGTCAAGATTGATCTTCAAAATTTAAACTGGGGAGGGAAAACCATTCTGATAGCAGAGGATATGATGCAAAATTACCTGCTCATAGAGGCTCTGTTGAAGAGAAGTTCAGTGAGATTGCTTCATGCTGTAAACGGACAGATAGCGGTTGATATTGTAAGATCAGAACCTGACATTGACCTTATATTGATGGATATACAATTACCAATTAAAACCGGTTACGAAGCACTAAAAGAAATATTAGAGATGAGGCCAGATATACCTGTTATGAGCTATACAGCATTCGCATTGCCTCATGAGCGGGAAAAAAGCCTTACTGCCGGGTTTGTGGATTTTATACCCAAGCCTATCAGAGCCGAATCCCTGATTCCGATGATCACTAAATATCTTCAGAACCAGGGTTAAAACAGTATATTTCAGTAAAATATGAATCTAGTCAAGTAGATGTACTACAAGTCCGCTCCTTAGTTTAGGTTCAAACCAGGTGGTCTTAGGTGGCATAATATTACCGGTATCAGCAATATCAATAAGTTGTTTCATTGATACGGGAAATAGTGCAAATGCCGCTTTCATCTCGCCACTATCAACACGTTTTTTAAGTTCTCCGAGGCCACGGATACCACCGACAAAATCAACACGAGTTGAAGTACGCAGGTCTTTAATATCCAGAATGTGATCCAGCACAAGTAAGGATAAAATTGTAACGTCAAGCACTCCTATAGGATCCTGGTCATCATAAACACCTTCTTTTGCTGTTAATGAGTACCAATCGCCATCCAGATACATACCAAAATTGTGAAGGAATGCAGGCGTATAAATCTCAAGGCCTTTTTTCTCAATTACAAAAACTTTGTTCAGTTTCTGTAGAAGTTCCTGGCTGCTCAGGCCATTTAAATCTTTTACTACCCGATTATAATCAATAATCTTAAGTTGATTATCAGGAAAAAGTACTGACATAAAGAAATTGTATTCTTCGGTGCCATTATGCTTTGGATTGTTCTTGCGCTTCTCCTCACCTACCAGAGCAGCAGCTGCTGT
>JAYVIT010000172.1:0-3923 GCA_043769965.1 Saprospiraceae bacterium | reverse complement strand
CTAAATCACTCTGGCCAAAAATCAGCGAACATTTAATAGCTGATTTAAATAATCTAAAAATGGGAAGCCCTGAGGATTTCAGGAATTTTATTAATGCTGTCATTGATGAAAAAGCATTTGATAAAATTACAAAATACATCACCGATGCTAAGTCGAATTCTAAAGTAAAAATAATTGCCGGGGGTAATTTTGATAAATCCAAAGGCTATTTTATTGAGCCTACAGTCCTTTTAGTTGAAGATCCCAATTACACAACCATGTGTGAAGAAATCTTCGGACCAGTACTAACCATCTATGTTTATGATGACAGCGAATTTCATGAAATAATAAAAATTGTTGACAATACCTCGCCTTATGCTTTAACAGGAGCAGTATTTGCTTCTGACCGAAATATTATTGATATAGTTGCATTCAAACTGCGAAATGCTGCAGGCAACTTTTATATAAATGATAAACCAACCGGTGCTGTTGTAGGTCAACAGCCATTTGGAGGAGCCAGAGCTTCGGGTACAAATGATAAAGCAGGTTCACTTATTAATTTGTATCGATGGACCTCACCAAGAACTATCAAAGAAAATTTTGATCCGCCAAAAGATTATCAGTATCCCTTTATGTCAGAAGAATGATTATAGGGAAATAACAAAATTTAAGAGAAAGCTAAAAGTATGTTTTTAGAAGTTCTCTTAAATTAAATATTTTATAACAAGTCCAAGTGCTAAACCAATAATAGCTCCGTAATAATGTGCATCATGATCAATATGATCTGCTGCATTCTTTGAAGCCCAACGCGAATACAATATATATAAAACAGCCATGGCAATTCCTGGCAATGGTACAATGCCGAATAAATACAATAAACGGAAAGGATAATAAAGGACATAAATAAAAAGAATTCCAGAAATCGCACCGGAGGCTCCTATGCTGGCATAATTAGGATTGTTTTTATGCTTGTAGTATGTAGGTATATTAGACAAGATTAGAATCAAAATGTACACAATTAAAAAGAGTATTCCTCCTAATAGAAATCCGAATTCAGCTTTATAAATTTTTTCAATTGCAAAACCAAATTGCCAAAGCACAAACAGATTAAGTGCTAAATGAAACCAATCTGCATGCAAAAACCCGCAAGTAAACCACCGGTAGTAGGAGTGTTGTGTTTTTTCAAGATATGGATAATGTTTGCATTGTTCATAAAGATTTCGATTGCTAAAGGCCATTATAGAAATCAATGCAATTGAAATGATTAATGAAATTGTCATTAATGAAATTTGCTCATTCATGATGATAAGGTAGATGATTAATAATGGTAAATGCTCTGTAAAGTTGTTCGAGAAAGATCAACCTGATTAATTGATGAGACATCGTCATTTTTGAAAACGATATTAACTCATTTGCCTGACTTTTAAATTCTTTTGAAAATCCATACGCACCTCCGATGACAAAGCACAAATTTTGATTACTAAGATTCAATTTGTGGTCTAACCATTTGGAGAATTCCAAAGAATTATATTCAGATCCCTTTTCATCAAGTAATACGACATAATATTTGGCTTTGGATAGCTGCTGAATCAAAATCTTTTCTTCGTTGATGATAATTTGTTGCGCATTTTGCATGCCTTTCAATTCTTTGAATTCCTTGAGTTCTAATTTATCAAAATGGAGAATTCTTTTTAAATAATCATCAATACCTGATTTAAGATATTCAGGATTTGTTTTGCCGGTCCACCAAATAGATATCGCCATTAGAGTATATTTGTAACAAGCAGACTTTGGTATGGACCTAATTTTAATTCAACGTCTTTAGGAAAACTTACCATTGTCTTATTAAAAACATCGTAGTACTTCACTAAATCTTTTTGGATTTTGTAACTCGAAACCCGATTTGTTATATTAAACATGCCTACACAACTATACTTTCCAGCTTTCCTTTCCATAACCAACACTTCATTAGAGTCTGAAATTTTAACCGGTAGATTCTCCGGATTAAAATTCCAGAGGGAAGGATTATTTTGTTTTAGTTGATTTAAGCTTCTGTAAAAATCGTTATTGTATTTAAAGTTTCTAGAGAATGGTTTTTCTGAGAATAGATTAATTGTTTCAAATTGTGGATCTTCCTGACCATTGAGGGTCCATGGAATTCCCGGTAAAAAATAAGTCAACGTGTGATAATACTTATAAGCATTGTAAAATACGACTGCATCTGGTCCATACTTTTCATTTTTTAGATAATCCTGTAGATAATTGACCATTTGAAATTTAGAGATTGTGTCCAGCAACTGGTCAAGTGCATTGACTTGTAAATTTCCGGTGTATGCTTGTTCAAATCGACCGTACATAACATTGTTCATGTTGTAATGACATTGGTTCACAAAAGATTCAGAGTGATTTATGGTCAACATAGGTCTGATCGATCGCATTATAATCATTAACTTATCTATGAATTCATCAGGCATTTTATCGAGATTATAAAACACAACTCCATCAAATCGATTGGTTTTTAGAAAAGTCTTGAGAGCCGATAATAGTTCTTTTTGAAGTGATGCATTTGTAAGATTAAATTTTACATAATCCTGGTTATAATGATTGTTCACCATAGTTTCATTGGACAAATAGTATTTAGGATTATTTAATCGCCATTTGTGATTTGGTCCAGAACCGGTAAAATTCCACTCGATTAATACTTTAATGTTTTTTCGATGCGCCGAATCTATTAAAGCATTAAGCTGTAATGAATTACCTAATTGCGGATCTATTTCTGTAAAGTTATTAATAGCAAAAGGACAATTCGGGTTAAATGCGTTGTTGGATTCATCGCGTGTCTGTATGGGTAAAAGGCAAATTGCATTGAAAAACATACTTTGAATTCTTCCAAGATCTTCAGTAATGCCTGCAATATTTTTCTTTTCAGAATATTGTTTTGGCATTATTTCGTAAATCGTCAAATTTTTTGCCCAGTCTGGACACTTACCATCCAATTGGACATCATTACAGGAAATCAGCACCAAAGCACAACAGGAAAGTAAATAAAATTTGAAAAAAGTATTCATATCAAAATTGTGTAATTAATTTTCTATTGGGAAAAAGTTGCTTAATTTCATTCACATAAGCCGAATGAAATTTATTTTTATAAATTGATTTTATGTGTCTGGTTATATGTTCGAATTTCTGGTGAGATCTTTGTCCAACATAAGATTCAAGGTATCTTTTTGTCAATTTGATGTACAGATCAAGAAGTTGTGTATGATACTCTTCTGGGATTTTTAAATCGTATTTTAAAACCAATTCGATGTCATCTGCCTCATAAAAGAGATCTATCAGCACTGGCCATTGTTTACTATAGAAGGCAAAGTCCAATTTTTGTACATTATTCAATTCAGAATTTGAAACTGCCGTTTCCAGGTTTTGCAAAAACAATTTAAATTTTTTATTTGTAAATTCCTGCTCCTTAAAATAAACTTCAAGCAATTTCACTTGACCTACTTCAAGATAATATTTAATAAGCAGTTGACCAATAGTTGCATCGTGATTATGAGTATACAATTCTGCAATTTTCAACGCTATTAATGATTTCATTTCAAGACTGGAGACCTCATAAATGCTGGAAAACAGATCCAGTAAATAATCGGCTGACAATTGATTTTTTCGTACATCCATCCAACTCAAAACCCAATAGACTGATTTATTTATCTCAATTTTAATTAAGTAATTCTTTAATGCTTCAGGATATTCAGCATACAAATAATCAAGTAATTGGAATTTATATTCATCCTTTATATTAAGATTCAATTTAGATGTTAAGGAATCAAAATAAGTAACGGATGATTTATCTTTATCAAAATAGAGTTTCGATATTTTAAATAAATTGGATTTTTCATTTAAAATAAGATAGTCCGGTTGGGTCATCAGCTCGGAAATCATTTTTG
>JAYVIT010000171.1:0-3080 GCA_043769965.1 Saprospiraceae bacterium | reverse complement strand
TGTCTGGCATATGGTATTTACAATCGCTGGGTTTCCAAAAAAATTTATGAAGCCGAGGTCAGTTTCATGATTAATGAGGAGCAGAACTCTGCCAACGGCCTTGGTGGAGCATTTGGTCAATTTGGTGGATTGCTTGGTATCGGTACGGACATAAATCTTCAAAAAATTCTTGAATTGGCAAAATCAAGACGCATTGCAGAAAAAGTATTTTCGGCTAAATGTAAAATTGAGAATGCAGATGATTTACTTGCAAATCACCTCATACGTGAATTAGAAAATGATTGCAAATGGGGGAAAAGCCCTTTTTACAAAAAAGAGAATCCACTCAAGGGATTTCGTTATAAAGAATTCATTCCCGAAAAGTTCAATTCATTAGAGAACCTGGCGCTGAAGAGCTTGCATACTTTGTTCCTGGAAATGCTGGCAACAGAAGTAAGTGAGAAAACAGCCATTATGAAACTGAAAGTTCAATTCACCCAAGAGCAAGTGACTTATGAATTGGCAACAAGACTGTATAATGAAATGAGCAATTTCTATATCGACAAAATGATAGAGAAACAAAGAGAGACCTATCTTGATTTAAAACATAAAACAGACTCTCTTAAAACTTTAATCGACGGCAAACAATATAAATTGGCAGGTATGAAAGACAGCTATCGGGCCACCTGGTTGTATGAAGAAGAAGTGCCCAAAACGATACTCGACCAGGAAATCAGAATGCTTCAGATGATTTATGGTGAAGCACTTAAAAACAGGGAGATTGCCTCTTTCTCATTAGAAACAAAAACACCATTCATTCAGGCAATTGACTTGCCAATCATTCCTTTGAAAGTCTTACAACAAAGTTGGATCAAGGCCATTTTACTGGCTCTTGTTTTTGGTTTGTTCTTTGGTGCAGGATTTATTGCGGTCAGGAAATTTTTGCGGGAACAATTGATTTAAATGAAAGAATGAAAAAATGAATGAAGGAAGGAATGTCAAAGTGTAGCGAAGATCCCGTCCCTACAATTCTGTTGGGAGGAAAAGAATTGATTATTAGGATTGTCAACTTCCTGACTGTTTCTCTGCTTTTCTGTTAACTGCTTTTCAATCTTCCTTTGTCACCTCTGGCCGTTTAACTGTTTATCTGATTTTCCGCTTCTCAGTTTGACCCTTTATTTCCAAATAAAAAAAATCCTTTCTTTTCAATTTTTACCAAAAACGAGTAATTTTGTTGCTCAATTATGATTGAGACTCTTATTTCATCAAAGACCAGGATCAAATTGTTGTTGAAGTTCTTTCTCAACAGCAATACCACGGCATATCTGAGAAGCCTGGAGACCGAGTTTGGAGAGTCTACAAATGGAATACGAATTGAACTCAATCGGCTTGAAAAAGCAGGAATGTTGTCTTCCGAAAACCGTGGCAACAAAAAGTATTTTAAAGCCAATACTTCACATCCACTTTATGCAGAAGTGCATAATATTCTTCTAAAACATTTGGGGATTGATCAAATCATAGAAAAAGTCATCGAACGCTTGGGTGCAGTAGATGAAGTTTACTTGTCTGGTGATTTTAGCAAAGGAAAAGACAGCCAGTTTATAGATCTCATTTTTATTGGCCAACTAAACCATAACTATTTATTGAATCTCATCGGTAAAGCAGAACAACTGATTCAGCGCAAAATACGTTTTTCACATTTTGAACAAAGAGAAGATAAAATCATTGAAAAAATATTAAAAGAACAGGAGCCATTGTTATTGTGGTCCAATAAGGAAAAGGAATATGTACACGCAGTTAGTTAATAAAGAAAAGAAGCTTGCAGTAATTGGATTGGGTTATGTTGGTTTACCCCTGGCACTTGCATTTGCCAAAAAATTTAAAGTAATCGGATTTGATATCAATGATGCCCGGATCAAAATGATGAGCAATCATCAGGATCCTTCTCGTGAATTGAGTAAAGAAGATTTTGAAGGCGCAGATATTGAATTCACAGCAAAACTTGATAAACTAAAAGAAGCGCATTTTTTTATTGTTGCCGTACCAACCCCTGTTGATGAACACAAAGTTCCCGATTTAAAACCCATACAATCTGCTTCCCATACAGTTGGCAAAGTGATCAAAAAAGGAGATTACGTAGTATTTGAATCAACAGTATATCCAGGTTGTACGGAAGAAGATTGTTTACCGATTATTTTAAATGAATCAGGATTAGAAGTAGGTACAGATTTTAAAGTAGGTTATTCACCGGAACGGATTAATCCGGGTGATAAAACAAAACCACTGGAGAGCATATTAAAGATTGTTTCCGGAAATGATGCAGAGGCATTGGAGGAAATTGCAAAGGTATATAATGCAATAATTCATGCAGGTGTATATAAAGCCACAAGTATTAAAGTAGCAGAAGCAGCAAAAGTGATTGAAAATAGTCAACGCGATTTGAATATTTCATTCATGAATGAACTCGCTGTAATCTTTGATCGAATGGGAATCGATACCAGAGAAGTTCTAGAAGCAGCGGGTACAAAATGGAATTTTTTAAAATTTTCACCGGGACTTGTTGGAGGGCATTGTATAGGTGTGGATCCATATTATTTAGTACATAAATCAAAAAAACTTGGTTACGATCCCGAGGTTATTTTAAGTGGTAGAAGAATTAATGATCGCATGCCGGCATTCATTGCTAAGAAATTAGTTCAACTGCTGATTGGTAAAGGAAAAAATCCTAGTGAATGCAAAGTGCTTATCAATGGCATTACATTTAAAGAAAATGTTTCAGATATCAGGAATTCGAAAGTGGCAGAGTTGTACAATGAATTACGCGGTTATTCTGTCCAGGTTGACGTATGTGATCCTCGTGCAGATCAGGAAGAAGTATTGCATGAATATGATATCCAAATGATTCAAACTCCCGATAGCGATTATGATGCTGTGATTGTTGCTGTTGCTCATGATGAATTTAAAGTTTTGAATACACAACATTTTTCAACTATGATGAAAAAGGATCCTGTTTTAATTGACTTGAAAGGATTGTATCAAAGACCGGAAAATGGAATGACGTATTGGAGACTTTGAGGAAAGGCAATAGGCTGTAGGAAGTA
>JAYVIT010000170.1:0-4027 GCA_043769965.1 Saprospiraceae bacterium | reverse complement strand
TGTAAAAATACACCCCTTCAGCTTGCACATCAATTTTCGAACCAATACTACCTTCGTTCCAAATTACAGAAGTGTGTTTTGGATCTGCATAAAAAGCTGTATCAATTGAATTGCAAAAAGCATATACTTTTGCAGGTAATGAAGATGAAAAATTGTACAAACAAGATCCTTCGTTCAACAAATACTTTTGATCTACTGCAAGATTGAAATGTTTGTCAATGATCCCAGACGGCCAATACACAATTAAACTATCCACTTGCAATGATGTGCCCAAGCCAACAAAAAGATTAAGCGAATTCTGAATACCATAAGATTCTCCTGCATGCAATTCTCTGACTTGAATTTTATTTCCGGTATACACTTTTATTTTTGTTCCAACTCCATTGTTATTTGATTGAACTCCTTTAAATGACAAAGCGATAAAATGATTTTCATTTCCAGGATTCATCCACAGTTTGTCTTTTTGATTGCTCGGTGAATTCAACAGGTTTGCATAGGAAACATATAAATCTAAAAAACCATCACCATTAAAATCACCTGAAGCACAACTTGTGAAAGGATTCTCAGATAAATTGATCTCCGTGTTTTGGAAATGCATATTACCATCATTCAACCAAAGTTCAACTGAAGTCCCTGCCAATAAAATATCTACATCCCCGTCATTATCAAAATCAAATGCCATGACCTGAAAAGCGAATCCCCCATAATCCAATCCGGATTGTAAAGTATAATCTTCAAAAGTATGATCTGATTGTTGCTTTAAAATTTTTGAAGGAGTATAATGGTTCACGATAAATACATCCAATAATCCATCATTATCAAAATCTTCAAATACACTGACCCAACTTTGACTTCCATCATTCAATTTGTATTGTGAAGCCTGCTCCGTCCAACCATTTGCATCCTTAACATACAGTAAATTAATTCTCCTCAAATCAGTTGGATCATCAACGCCTGGCCGACACTTTGATAGATATAAATCAGGATCCCCGTCCCAATCAATATCAGTCCAGATGCACCCATAATTTCCTCCATTTTTGCTTCGGTCTGAAAGATTTAAATTTATTAAAGTCGTGTCTCTGACTAATATTCCAGTCCCATCATTTGTATAAATGCGTGTGACCTGATTGTCATCTGTAAGTGTAAAGTCCAACCATCCATCCTGATTGTAATCAAATGCACATGCAGCTTGCGAAAGGAAATAGCTGTCGTCAATAACCGCATGATGAAAACCGGATTTATTCTGGTATAAAATGGAAACCTGTATGCTTTCTCCGCTAATCAATATATCGTTGAATCCATTATTATCAATATCAGCCAAATTAATCGACCAGGTTCGTGAACTTTGATGAAATGGAAGAGCAGTCCAATAAAAATGCGAAAACCCATTATTGATACCCAGCCAAAGGTGTTTGGATTGATCCAATACCAACAAATCATCAACTGCATCACCATTCACATCCACACAAGCAATGGCAATACCGCTGTAAAAATTTTTATTCAATGCGGATTCTTTCCAGTTGGATTGTGCGTCGCTGTTTAAGGAACTCCATGATAATAAAATGAGGAAGCTAACAAACTTCGTCATGCATAAATTACCTTTACAAGGTTTCATTTTGCAAATATAATACTTTTATATAATGTATTTTTATGTTGAATTTCCCCATGCTGGAAAGAATTAAAATCTATTTGGACTATTTCTGTAAAGCGGAAACCATATACAATATTCACCCACCTTTTCTCTATGATTTCATCGATTTTATTTTTGATAAGGAGCGCATTTACTACGATTTTAATACCCTGCAAGAAGCTTCGGAATCTCTCAAAAGAAAACATACCATCATACCAATCGAACCATTTTCAGTCAGCCATCATCAAAATAATCTAAGTATCAGTCAGCTTTACAACAAAGCGGGACATTCAAATTCTGACTACGAATGTCTTTACCGGATTGCATTACATCTCAAATCAAAAAAAATCTTAGAACTTGGATCCTGTGTTGGAATGAGTGGACTTACACTTGCTTTGGCTTGCAAACATGGAAAGACATTAACTATAGAAGGAAACAATTTTCTTAGCGACAGTTGCAATGAATTATTTCATCAATTCAATATAAAAAATATTAGTTGCCTGCATTCGGACTTTGGAAACTATCTTGACAAATCAACTGAAAATTATTTTGACCTGGTGTTTTTGGATGGTGATCACCAATACGATTCAACTATAAATTATCTTTCCAAATTATTCATTCAAACCACTGATTCCGCGGTGATCATATTGGACGACATCCATTGGTCCGCAGATATGTATAAAGCCTGGAAAGAAACTGTAACTCATCCCTCAGTGCAATGCAGTTTGGAAACTGAACGATGGGGATTTCTTTTCAAAGATAAATTATTGACTAAAGGTGCTTACGTTTATATTCATAAGAAATATAAACCCTGGAAAATTGGACTGTTTTGAATGATCCGATAACTACTAAATGGAAAATTTGAATGGCACACAGACAACACTGATTAAACTGGTTAACACAGATTTGATACCTGCTTAAAAGAGAAATTAAACTTTTACTTATTATACAAACTTCGGCCGTCGGCGGTCAATGGTATGTGGTCGATTCTTCTTACTTCATAAACCCCAATCTAGGCCTATTAAACACATCTCTCCTGTCTTTACCAGGAACAAATGAATACACATCTTCAAGTTCAATCATGGATTGATTGGTTTTAGCGAGTTCGTCTTCTGATAAATTGGAAAGCCTGATGTTTTGAAATCTGATGATCTCTTCAAATATGGAACGGATCACTCTTGCATTGCCAAAATATTTATCCTTGGAATCAAACATGTAAGAAAGATATGCTCGAAGATGAGATTCCGCAGACTCACTCATTTGCAGGTGTGCATCTCCAAACATTTTCAAAGCAATCATAAATAATTCATCTTCTGAATAATCTTCAAACTTAAGTATCTTATCAAAACGACTGCTTAGTCCGGGATTTGATTTTAAAAATTGCTCCATAGGCTCAGTATAGCCGGCAACAAAAACATAAAACAATCCTCTTTGATCTTCCATTCGTTTTAAAAGTGTTTGTATCACTTCAGAACCATAATCTGATTGTCCATGAATGCCTGAAGTCAGTGAATAGGCTTCATCAATAAACAAAACACCACCCATTGCTTCTTCCACTTTTTCTGCGGTCTTTATTGCAGATTGACCAATATATCCGGCTACTAATCCTTGCCGGTCTGTTTCCACCATATGACCACGTTCGAGAATGCTAAGTGCTTTGTAAATCTTTACAATAATACGCGCAACAGTGCTTTTACCTGTACCCGGATTTCCAAGGAACACTGTATGCAAATAATGCTGGTTGAGCACTTCTTTACCAGATTTTTTTGCGAACTGGACAATCTTCACCATTTCGCGGATTTCTTTTTTTACTTTTTCAATTCCAACGAGAGCATCCAATTCATTCAATGCAGTGAGTAAAAGTTCATGATCAATTGGAATTTGCGGTTTTGCATGTACAGGTTCGATTTCTATTTTCCGTACATCGGAGCTAGTCACCTGACTCAAATCATCGATAGCCAGTTCCTGAGGTGAAGAATTTGCCATCACCCGTATACCTAAATTTATTTTTGCTTTTTCAACTAAATCGAAAACAAGCCGTGCATTTCCAAAAGTATGATCTCTATTCCTGTATGCTTCGAGTATCAAGTGCTGCAATTCTTCCATGGCATCATTTTGAAAGCTAACTGCTTTTCGTTGCATGGCATAAATTGCAATTTCGTAAAGTTCTTGAGGCAGATAATCCTGGAATTCAAAATACAATTTGATACGCGATTTCAATCCTGGATTGGAATCCAAAAAATATTTCATCTCTTTCGGATAACCAGCCATAATCAATGCTAAATCACCTGGACCATTTGACATTTCTTTTACCAGAATCTCAATGACTTCTCTTCCAAAATCTTTGCTGTCATCATTTGTTCTTGCGAGGGCATATGCTTCATCAATAAACAAAAC
>JAYVIT010000169.1:0-6722 GCA_043769965.1 Saprospiraceae bacterium | reverse complement strand
AGGCAATAGGCAATAGGCAATAGGCAATAGGCAATAGGCAATAGGCAATAGGCAATAGGCAATTTAAAATTTTCAGCTCACATTTTACAAATTACTTTTCACCATTATTATCAAAGGTTAATGATTTTAAAAATTAATTTGCAAAACCCAATTTTTTCATTTTTTCATTTTTTCATTTTTTTAATTTTTTAATTCTACTCCTACAGCTTATTTCTTCTTCAAACGAATAATCGGGCAGATGATCTCTTCAAGGGAGATGCCTCCATGCTGAAAGGTGTTCTTGTAATAATTCATGTAATAGTTATAATTGTTTGGATATAAAAAATAACTGTTGTTTTTTGCAAAGATGAACGTAGAAGAAAGATTTGGTCTTGGCAATCCTACTTTACCTGGTTCTTTTATTTCAAAGACTTCTTTTTTATCGTAATTTAAATTCTTTCCTACTTTATATCTGAGATTTGCAGTGGTTTCTTTGTCACCAACTACTTTAACAGGATCCTTCACCCGCATCGTGCCATGATCCGTAGCTATGAATAATTGGAATTTTTGATTCCCTATTTTTTGCAATGCGGCCCATAAGGGTGAATGCATAAACCAACTTCTGGTCAATGATCTATATGCAGATTCATCGGAAGCAAGTTCTTTGAGAACTTCCATTTCCGTTCTGGCATGAGAAAGCATATCAATAAAATTGTAAACAATGACCGTAAGATTATTTTGCAAAAAGTTATGCGCAGAGTCGACTAGATTTTTACCCTGACTTGCATTGGTAATTTTCATGTATTCGACTTTCATTTCTCTTTTGAAATTCCGTTTGATTTGCTTAACCAGAAGATCTGGTTCTTTCATATTTTTTCCACCCTCTTCATTGTCATTCAACCACCAGTCCGGATAAAAGGATTCTATCTCTGCCGGCATCATTCCTGCAAAAATTGAATTCCTGCTGTATTGTGTTGTTGTTGGCAGAATACTATAAAAATAATCTTCCTCTTCAATGTCAAATAATTCAGTTAAAATGGGTTCAATAATTTTCCATTGATCAAAGCGCAGATTATCCAATAAAATAAAAATACATGGAAGATCTTCTTTAATATGTGGAAAAATTTTTTTCGCCATTAATTGATGAGACATAACCGGTTGAGGCAAATTTTTATTCTCAAACCATTTTTGATAATTATGCGCAATGAATTTTGAAAACTCCGAATTGGCTTCACTCTTTTGATTGGCAAGAATTTCCTGCATTTCAGGAGATGTGTTTTGTTCCAATTTTAATTCCCACTGAATTAATTTTTTATAAATATCGACCCACAGTTTATAATCCGGATTGCTGTTAATTTCCATAAACAATTCGCGGAACGCGATTTGATAATCCATGGAATTTTTTTCAGAAACCAATCTCTTGTTGTCGATTAACTTTTTAATCGTTAGAATGAGTTGATTCGGATTAACAGGCTTGATGAGATAATCTGCGATTTCAGCTCCGATGGCTTCATCCATTATGTTTTCAGCTTCATTTTTAGTGACCATCACAACAGGTTGCGAATATCCTTTCTCGCGTATTTTAGCAAGTGTTTCAAGTCCAGTGATACCAGGCATACTTTCATCCAGAAAAATTAAATCGTAGGAATTCGGATTTTTAGACATTAAATCCAATGCATCATGCCCATTTGTGGTCGTTTCTACAACATATCCCTTCTTTTCAAGAAAAAAGAGTTGCGGTTTTAGCAAATCCATTTCATCATCTGCCCAAAGAATCCTGATTTTATCCATAATTTTGTCGATCGTATGCAAAGGAACGAAAGGCCGCGAAATTAAAGTATTCCAATAACATCCATGTCAAATATCAAAATTTTCAATGATCCGATTTATGGGTTTATCATGATTCCTAAAGGTATCCTTATGGAATTGATTGATCACCCATGGTTTCAAAGACTGAGGAGAATTAAACAACTAGGTCTAAGTCACTTTGTTTATCCTGGTGCTGTACATACGCGGTTTCATCATGCTTTAGGTGCATATCATTTAATGACGAGAGCTCTTGAAATTTTAAAACTAAAGGGCTTAATCATTTCAAAAGAAGAAATTGAAGCAGCTCAGATCGCAAGCTTACTGCATGATATTGGTCATGGTCCATTCTCTCATGTGCTCGAACATAGTCTTGTTCCTGTAGATCATGAAGTCATGACCTTAATTATTATGAAAGAACTCAATCAGGAGTTTGATGGAAGACTAAGTATCGCTATTGAAATATTTCAGGGCACATATACTAAAAAATATTTGCATCAACTCGTGTCGAGTCAATTGGATGTAGATAGAATGGATTATCTAAACCGGGATAGTTTTTATTCCGGTGTTGCGGAAGGCACTATCGGTTATGATCGAATGCTAACCATGATGGATGTTGTGGACAATCAACTTGTGTTTGAAGAAAAAGTCGCGCTATCTGTTGAAAATTATCTTGCAGCAAGAAGATTGATGTATTGGCAGGTTTATATGCACAAGACGTCATTATCCGCTGAATATATGCTCGAGTTGTTACTCAAATGCTGCAAACAATACAAAGCAAATAAAATTGCAGCACCAGGTCTGGATTATTTTTTACAATTGCCAAAGGATTTTAAACTAGAATCTGATTTGAATCTGCTCCTTGCACAATTTAGAAACATAGATGATTCAGATATTGAAATGTTTCTAAAAGCTTGTGTCGAATTTGATGATTATCTGATTTCTTATTTAGCTGTCAGTTTATTGACTAGGAAATTTTTTAAAATAATCATGCAAACAAATCCATTTGAACAAGAAGTCTTGCAATTCTATCGGGAGTCCTGTTGCAAATTTTTCAAAATAAACTCTGCTCAATCTGAAATGATAGTATCAGAAAACAAACTTGTTTTTTCTGCTTACGAATTTGGAGAAACAGAATTAAAAATCCGAACTAAGTCCAACGAAATAAAAAACCTTTCACAAATTATCAATCTTGAAAATTACATTCGAAATGAAGTAAAATATTTTATTACGATACCGAAGGAAATTGGAGATAGTCGTCAGTCATCAGTTGTCAGTCATCAGTAAATAGTAATTGGCAATAGACAATATAATGAATTCGATGAAATCTCTAATCAATTCAAATGTCAATTATCATTTGTTCTTTAAATAAACTACAAACTACATTCATAAATCGGCCGTCGGTGGTCAGCCGTCGGCGGTCCATTGTCGATGGTCGGCGGTCAATTAAATTTTAATTATTCTTATATCTTTGTTTCGTTTTTATTCTAAGTAGTAGTAATAGTAGTATGATTAAAGATTCAGTTGTTAATGCCCTATTGTTTAAAGAGCTGGATAGGCAAAGACGTGGCGTCGAACTTATAGCCTCTGAAAATTTTGCAAGTCTCGATGTAATCAGGACCATGGGTAGTTGGCTCAACAATAAATATGCGGAGGGTTATCCGGCCAAACGATATTATGGAGGTTGCGAAGTCATCGATGAAATTGAAAACCTGGCCATTCAATCCTTGTGTGAATTGTTCAGCGCTGAATTTGCAAATGTCCAACCGCATTCTGGAGCACAAGCCAATATGGCTGTTCAACTTAGTTTGCTTCAACCAGGTGATACCCTTATGGGACTAAATCTGGCTCATGGCGGACATTTGACTCATGGCTCTCCGGTCAATTTCAGTGGTAAGTATTTTAAGGTTGTTTCGTATGGAGTGAATACAGATACAGGATTGGTAGATATGGAATCAGTGTACCAAAAGGCCTTGGAGCATAGACCTAAATTAATCATTTGCGGCGCATCTGCTTATTCCCGTGATTGGGACTATGCACAATTCCGCAAAATTGCTGATGAAGCCGGATCGATATTGATGGCTGATATCGCCCACCCTGCCGGATTGATTGCAGCTAAACAACTCAATAATCCGGTTCCTCATTGTCACATCATTACTTCGACTACGCATAAAACTTTGCGTGGTCCACGCGGAGGCATAATAATTATCGGTAAAGACTTTGAGAATCCAGTTAATAAGAGAGATAAAAAAGGAAATTTGTTGAAGATGTCACAATTGATCAACAGTGCTGTTTTTCCTGGTATTCAAGGCGGCCCACTCGAACATGTCATCGCCGCCAAAGCAGTTGCTTTCAGAGAAGCTGCAACGGAATCATACGTGAATTATACAAAACAAGTCATATCAAATGCGAAAGCTCTTGCTCAATTATTAAAAGATAAAGGATTTTCAATTGTATCTGGCGGAACAGACAATCATCTTTTTCTATTAGATCTGCAATCAAAAAATATTACCGGTAAAGATGCCGAGCAATTATTAATTCGCGCAGACATCACTACAAACAAAAACATGATTCCCAATGACCCTCAAACTCCAATGATCACTTCAGGAATTCGATTGGGAACAGCTGCATTGACAACTAGAGGATTTAAAGAAAATGATTTTATTCAGGTTGCAGAGTGGATTGATTTTCTTGTTAATAATAGAAATGATGAATCGAAAATTGCTGATACGAAAAAGAGCATCAATGATTACATGAAACAATTTCCATTGTATCCGGAAATCGTTAATTGAAGAAAAAGGCTGTAGGCAGTAGGCTGTAGGAAAGAAACGTTGTTAGGTGTTAGCTGTTTAGTGTTTAGTGTTTAATTCAAATATTTTCATTCTGATTATTTTAATTTCATCTCATATCTCCTCTTCATTCTTTCATTCTTTCATTCTTAATCTTCCTCCTACAGCCTATAGCCTATAGCCTATAGCCTACAGCCTTTTCCAAGATTCCATTTTCTCAACAGGATATTTGATTTCCACCAAACTCAATCCTTCTGCAGCTATGCTCCAGGATTTGGTAATCTGTTTTTTATTTGTAATGTCTTCATGAATTTGATCAAGAGATATTTTATTCAAAGCATAATTTACGCACATGCCGACGATCAATCGGACCATACCGCGCACAAAGCGATTTGCAGTGATATGATACTCGAGGCTGCCATCTTCTTTCACCAACCAATGGCTTTCAAAAATTTCACAGGGAAACTCAGTTAATCCGGAATTTGATTTTACGAAAGAACTAAAGTCATTCATTCCCAAAATGATTTTACCGCATTCTTCCAATTTATCCAATGAAAGCGATGCTGTTTCCTTAAAATAAAAACTGTCACCACAATCGAATGGATCTTTATTGAAATGAATTTTATAAATATACTTCCTGCTGGTTGCATCAAATCGTGCATGAAAATCTTCAGGAGCTACATATATTTCCTTGATAACTAAATCTGGAGGTAAGATTGCATTTAACGATTTTACATCGGGTAATTTTTTTTCTGACTCCGGTATATCAAAATGAGCGAAATACATTTTTGCATGAACTCCAGTATCTGTACGACCACAGCCTACAAGATCAATATCACAATGTGTTAGAATTTTAATCTTTTCCTGAATAGTAGATTGTATGGTGACAGCACCTGGTTGTATTTGCCAACCATGATAATTTGTCCCTTTAAATGCTAATTCAAGTAATAATCTCATGCCTTAAAGATCACAAGAATTTAATGAATAAAAAAAGGCCGGGATATCCCGGCCTTTTTTTATTTCTGTAATGTATCCTATCCAATTATACTAGGATCCTTTGCGTAGCTTCCGGCATACATCAATGCTCCACCAGCAATTGCCAAATCTTTAAGTAAACTTCCCATATCACCTCCCATGGCAGGCGTTCTGTGAATTAATAAAATAAACACAATCATTAATATGGCAAGTAAGACTGCAGCAAGTTTGTCATATTTCCCTAGGAATACACTAATTGCAAAAAGGATCAAACAAGCACCAACCAGGTATACTATTATAGCACCACCAAAGGGAGCCATGCCAGCCATAGCATCTGCATTAATAAAATGTAGAACTCCAAACACTGCCATTGGCAATGCAAATAAATATTTACCAAGACCGATAAAAGCATTCATAATTCGTTGAGTTTTGAAGGTTAATAAAAATAAAGATGCAATATATATGAAAATTGCAATATTAAATACTAAATCTTCCTTTTTTGGTTTTTTCTTGAACATTGAACAGGACAAGTAATCCTTACATTACAATTGATTAAAATCAATTGTAATTTGGAAAATCAATCAATCGAATTATGATTCTAAAATTAGGTTCTACTCTTGACCAAAGTCAAGCATCATTCTCAATTACAATTTAAAGGCAAGACATCTTAAATTGACTTTAGTCAAGGAAAAATTCATTAAGCTTATTCGAAGAATTTTTGAAATTCAATTACAATTGACTTCAGTCAATTGTGCCACCGAAACATCAGTGACATTCCATTGAATAGTGAAATATTGAAATCAAGCAGACTTCCGAATCATTTGCGGATCAATATGATCCACTATATACTTCCGGTCAATACTCAGTTTCCTTTTGCCTTCATTGCGTGGCGTTTCGAACATTGCTTCTTTGAGTATTGCTTCACAGATCGATCTCAATCCGCGCGCACCTAATTTGTTATCAAATGCCATCTCAGCTATCAATTCAATAGCATCTTTCTTAAAATCCAATTGGATACCATCCATGGAGAATAATTTTTGGTATTGTTTGATAATTGCATTCTTTGGAATCGTAAGGATTTCCATTAAAGAATCTTTCGACAATACTTCCAAATAAGCAAGCACAGGCAATCTTCCCAATAATTCAGGAATCAATCCAAACTTTTTTAAATCC
>JAYVIT010000168.1:0-17568 GCA_043769965.1 Saprospiraceae bacterium | reverse complement strand
AATACAGGTGGTAACGCTTTAGTTTTTGACAATACAACAGTTTCTGCCGTTTCAGGTACAAGTACGATAAGATTTCAACTGGATGCAACTAATAACCTTATAACAAATTGTAGTATCAATGGTGCTTCAACCATGGGTACTGGTACGAATGGAGGAAATATCTGGTTTGCAGCAGGAGCTGTGCTAACAGGTAATGATAATATCACGTTTTCCAATTGTAAAATCGGCCCAAGTACTGCGGGTCTTCCAACCAAAGGAATTTACAGTAATGGTACTACGACAACTACAACCCTCTATAATAGTAATATTACAATAACAAATTGTGAGATCTTTGATTTTTTCAATCCAAGTGTACAATCAAATGGTATCTATGTTACAACAGCATCAACAGATTGGATTATTACAAACAACAAATTCTATCAAACCGCAACAAGAACGCAGGTCACCACTGGAACAATCAACTGTGCTATTCAACTGGCCAGTGCAAATATTAATAATTGTTTGATCTCAGGAAACATAATTGGTTTTTCAAGCGCATCAGCTACCGGAACATATTCCATTGTTGGTGTAACAACAGCGTCCCGTTTTGTTGGTATTCTAACCACAGCATTAGGTATTCTTGGCAGAACAGATATTTTGAATAATACTGTACAGGCAATTAACATGACTGGACCAATAGGTTCAACAGTCACAACTGCTACATTTATTGGGATTCAAATCCAGTCAGGTTGGTGCAATGTCAACAATAACAATATTGGTAGTTTAACTGGTGCAAATCCAATTACTATTAGTTCTTCAGGTACCGGATCCCAGGAAGCTTATGGTATTTATAGTTCTGTTTCAGTTGCCTTGCCAACTGAATTTAAGGACAATACTGTTGGATCCATGACTTATACGAATACCTCTACAGGAGGTAGTGGTATTGTAGGTCTTAGGGCAGGTAACAATTCTTTAAATATTTTAACCATTTCCGGAAATACTATCGGTGCTTCTGCAGGTGAATTAAAAGCAGTTAATAATTCAGCTACGGCCACTGCCAATGGTAATGCTGTGATTGGAATCCAGGTGCAAACATCCACAGATGTTGTCACTAACAATACAATTAGTAATTTAACTACGAATACACCAAATCCAGGAACGATTACTTCTTCTTCAGTAATGGGTATACTTATTTCTTCTGCGGCTGCAAATAGTATGTTTTCAAATAACAAAATCCATACTCTTTCCAACACAAATGCAACAGGGGCAAGTGTATGGGTAAGTGGTATTATGATTTCAACCACTACTTTTCCAGTATCAATTATAAAGAATACTATTCATTCTTTCAATATCACTAGTGCAGGAGCTATCCCTACAATGGTTGGAATCTATGTGAATGCCGGTAATTCGAATTTTATAAATAACATGATTCGACTTGGAATTAATGCTGCCGGCTCTTCTATAACATCTGGAATTGCGATCAATGGTATTTTCGAATCATCGGGAACAAATTCATTTTCGCACAATTCAATTTACATAGGAGGTTCTGGTGTTTCGACATTAGCTAATAATACGTTTGCATTTTTTAGCAACGCGGTTACAACCGTAAGAAATTATTTGAATAATATTTTCTATAATGCCCGTTCGAATGCGGGATCGACAGGAAAACATTATGCTATTAAATTGGCGGGAACTACACCAAATCCAGCAGGTACTTTTTCTAATTATAATGACTTATATGCATTTGGAGTCGGTGGATTTACCGCTCAGTACAATGCAGTTGATTTATTCGCGATTACTGATTGGCGCACAGCTACCAATTTGGATTGCAATAGCTTTAGTGCGAATCCGAATTATGTAAATCCAACAGGAACGAGTGCCACAGTAGATCTTCATGTTGCATCTCCAACGCCAATTGAGAGAGCTGGCACTTTTTTTGATTTTAATGGCTTGTTCACTTCAATTGTCTCTGAAGATTTTGATGGTCAGACACGTTCCACATTAACACCAACAGACGTTGGAGCAGATGCTGGTAATTTTACAGTGGATGACGTTTCTCCACCAACCATTGAGCATACTCCATTAAAGGCTTATTGCGGAACAATAGATACGATGATTTCCAATGTCATCATTAAAGATGCGACAGGAGTACCGATTGCAGGACCATTGGTACCAAGAATTTATTATCGTAAAGGAATAGGTTCCTGGTTTTCCCAACCTGGAGTATTAACCAGCGGAACAGCAATGAATGGCAACTGGAAATTTACCATTGTAGTTGCAGACATGGGAGGCGTTGTGCTTGGAGATTCCGTTAAATATTTTTTCCTTGCTCAGGATACAGATGTACCAGTAAACATTGCTTCAAATCCTGGTTGTGTTGTTGCATCAGATGTAAATACCGTTTCTATTTTTTCAGTGATGCCGAATGTAGCAATAGTGCAAGGCACACTAAGCGGAACTTTTAATGTCGGCATTGGACAACCCTACACAACTCTTACTGCTGCAGTTGCCGACTATAATACAAAGTGCATTACGGGACCTGTTACATTTCTTTTGACAGATGCAACATATCCTTCAGAAGTTTTTCCCATAACAATAAATGAAGTTGCAGGACAATCCTCTGTAAATACTTTAACCATTAAGCCAGCTGTTGGAGTGAGTCCGTTAATTTCCGGATCATCAGCAACAGCTCTGATTGTATTGAATACTGCGGATTGGGTTACTATAGACGGTTCTTCCGGATCAACTGTAAATTCGGTATGCCCGTTGGTTAAAGCAACAAGAAATCTTACACTGACGAACACAAACACTGGCATATCCACAGCCGTAATTTGGATTCAATCCAATAATACCACGCTGAATAGTGCTACAAATAATATCATTAAAAACTTAATTATAAATGGTAGCCAGGTTGGATCAATCGCTGCTACTTTATTTGGTATCGGTTCGGGAAGCACTACTATATCAACAGGTGCAATTGGATTTTTAAACAACAACAACACCATTGAAAACAACCTAATCAATAAAGTACAATATGGAATTTTTACCAGAGGTAATTCAAGGATTTTTCAAAATCAAAATAACACCGTAAACTTCAATGAAATTTTTACAAATGGTATTGACACTTTTGGAAGAGGTGGTATTTGGTCTGCTTATGAAAATAATATAAATATTTTAGCTAATACTATCACCGGAATTGAGATACCTTCTTCACCGGATGTCTTTGGTATTGCTATGGGAACAGGTATAATTTATGCTACTACGTCAATTGGAACAGACCAGGTAACTAATGCCAATTGCTCCTATAACAATATTGGTAAAGTCTGGAACACCGGTACTTTTTCGGCCGTAGGTATTGGTGTAGCTTATACGGACTATGGAACCAATACCATTTCAAATAATTGCATTTCTAATGTAGGAGCGAATGCAACTCCTGGAGACTATGCAGCAGGAATTATTATTGGAGGAGGAGATGGAATTACAAATGTGTATCACAATTCGGTGACGATGGGAGGTGTATTTATTGGCGGAACAAATCCAACTGTTGCACTTTCTATTTTTGGATCGGTTCCAAAAGTTAATATTAAGAACAACATTCTAGTTACAACGGTAAATAATGGAACAGGAAGTAACTATGCAATATCTACAAATTACTTTAGTACTCAAGGCAATTATTTAAATCTGATTTCAGATAATAATGATTTCTTCATCACTCCGGGAGGAGGAACTCTATCCGGAATTGCAATTACAAATGGAATAACTGGAGGAATTGTTAGAGCAACTTTAGCAGATTGGAGAGCGGAAACGGGTAGAGATTTACTAACCAAAAACGTATTACCTTCCTTTGTTTCTTCCGCTGATTTGCATTTAACTGCAACGGGCAATGACTGTTTGAATCAAGGCGGTATGCCTTTGTCTTTAGTAACCAACGACATTGACTGTCAGGCAAGATCACTTACCAATCCTGATATCGGCTATGATGAATTCACCGCTACTTCCAACTTAACTATAGCCGTAACAGAAACCTCAGGAATTCCAAATGACAAACAAGTTTGCGCAGGTAATTCTGCTACCATAACTGTAACTGGAGGAATAGCCCACAAATGGAATACTGGGGAAACAACTAATGCAATTACCAAAACTCCTTTAGTTACAACTATTTATTTTGATACAGTAACAGTAGCTTCAGGATGCTTGGTTGTAATGACAGATACGATTAAAGTAAATCCATTGCCGCCTGCATCGATTACTCCTGCCAATGTGACTATTTGTTCAGGACAAAGTACTACATTAACAGGATCAGGTGGTGGCACTTACTTATGGAGCACAGGGGCTGTTACTACAGCTATTACAGTTTCTCCAGGGACAACAACTGGATATACTGTTACAGTAACAGGTGCCAATGGTTGCACTGCAACTGCAACAGCAACAGTCACGGTCAATCCAAGTCCAACCGCAGTGATTACACCTGCTGCACCAACATTGTGTTCAGGTTTAACACAAACACTTACTGCAAGCGGTGGAGGAACTTATTTGTGGAGTACTGGTGCTGTCACAGCGGTCATAATGGTAACTCCAATTTCAACAACAACATATACAGTTACTGTAACTGTTGCAAACGGATGTACAAATACAAAAACTGCAACAGTCACAGTGATCACCGGAGTCGGAATAACAGAAACTCATGTAGAACCCACTACTTGTGCAAGTACTGATGGATCGATTAATATTACAGCTACGGGAGCTGGGCCGTTTACATATTCATGGACAACTCCTGATGGATTTGGTGCTTTTAATCCGACATCAGAAGATCAGTCTGGTATTGGTGTTGGTTCATATAATGTTACAGTAACTTCTGCTAATGGATGCACTGGAACGAAAACAATTGCTTTGATTGGACCTGGAATGTGCACTGGTTGCCCTACAATAGGTTCATTTACTTCAAGTACTGCTGATGTTTGTAAAACAAGCAATTTTACATTGACGGCTTCTGGTTTGACAAACATGGGAACAGGCAATGGAATTATTTTTAAATCTTCAACTGTTGTTTTACCTGACCCATACATGGGTGGTACTATTCTAGGGACTGTTCCCAATGGAAGTCTTACAGGAGGTGGCACGGTTGCAACACTAGTAACAAATATTGCAGTGCCTGCAAGCTATTTCTTATATGCAATAATTACACCTACACCAGGTAATCCGGCTTGCAGACCTTCAGCAACAACTTCTATAAAAGTATTCACTTGTGCGCCTGTTATTACTGATCCATGTTCATGTAAGAATAATGCAACAACTTTAATAAACGGACAATTTAATGAAATCATCACTGTAAATGCTCCGGCAGGACAGGTTTGGACAGTAAGTGCTGTGTCAGGATTATATTTAATAACTAGTCCACCTCCACCTGCAGCTCCGGTTATTATACCAATTGGTACTGCATTATTAAATGGAACAGTTGATGGAATTAATAATGATGGAGATGGTCAGATAGATGAGGCAGATGAAAATGTTTATTATACCTTAAGAGGAATACATGTCGATGCTTTAGCATATAATGTAACTGTCACAAATAGCATAGGAAGTTCCGGATCAATAGGAAGTGTTTGTTATTATCCAAATCCAAGTATTGTTGGTCTAGCAAGTGTCTATTGTCAAAATGATCCTCCTGTAACTTTAGTTGGAAATGCACAATTAGGTGATGGTTCAGGCGCAGCAACAGGAGTTGGAACTTTTACTATTAACGGCATTCCGAATACAACTTTTAATCCAGCTGTTTTAGGCCCTGGTACACACAATGTAGTATTTAGCTTTGATGCCGCCGATGGCGTTCCTAATGGAAGTCATCCAGGTTGTATTCAGGCGGTTTCGCAATCAGTAGTTGTCAATCAAACGCCAACAGTTACCCAAGTAGCAAACAGATTTTTGTGTGTTGGTCAAACATCAACTCAAATAACATTCACTGGCGCACCAGCGAACACGGTCTTTAACTGGACACGAACAGCAGAAGCTATTGGGGCAATTCCTACCAGTGGATCCGGATTTGTGCCAACTTTTACAGCAACAAATGCTGGTGTAACACCTTTGACATCTACGTTTACAGTGACACCATCATTTACCAATGCAGGAAAAACTTGTCTCGGTACGCCAATGATATTTACAATTACCGTAAATCCAAATGTAACGGTTAATCAAATTCCGGATGTTCAATACTGTCATGGAGATGTTACTGCACCTATAGTATTTACTGGATTTGCTCCAGGTACAACATTCAATTGGACACGTACTCCGGAACCAATTGGTCTTGCAGCAACTGCAGGAGTTAATACAGTTCCATCATTTGTAACAACAAATCCAAGTGCTGCTCGAATCACAAGTACATTTACAGTAACTCCTGTTTTTACAAATGTTACAGGTGGACCTGCGTGTAGTGGTACTCCAATGATTTTTAGAATTTCAGTTTTGCCACAACCTGTTGCAAGATGTAAAGATGCTACCATCTTCCTCAATCAGTTTGGAATTGCTACACTAACTGTGCCCGATATTGATAATGGTAGTACCGCTTTCTCTCTTTCTTTAAGTAAGACTTCATTTAATTGTAGTAATCAAGGTGTAAATACAGTTACATTGATTGCAAGAGATTCTTGTGGAAAGAGTTCAACATGTACAGCTACTGTTACAGTAAGAGATATCATTCCACCAGTATTTTGGTGTCCTAAAGACTGGACAGTGAATCTTGATCCAGGAGAATGTGACAGGATAATAAATTATGATATTCCTGAAGCAACGGATAATTGCAATATTATAACCACAACTACATTTGGTTCAATTACGACTGCATTTAATTCCAATAATCAATTCGCTGGTAATATGTTTAATATAACCAACTTATCAACAGGCCCGATTACATTAAATTCATTTGTAGGTAATGTGACTGGAACAATAGGCGGGAATGCTATCGTGTCAGTTTATTATACACCTACCACTTATGTTGGAAAGGAATCTAATGCAGCACTATGGACTTTAATGGGAACTGACAATTCTCCTATTGCTGGTTTGAATCTTCCCACATTATTTGATATAGGTGGGTTGGTTATTCAACCGGGAGAGACATTTGGATTGTATTTCTCATTGGATAATTATACAGCGGGTACTTGTGTTTTGCGCTATACCAACGGCAATATTACCTTCAGTAACGCAGATCTTAGATTGAATTTAGGCGTTGGTAAAGGATTTCCTGGCGTGTTTACAGGTGCTACATTCGCAGGCAGATATTGGAATGGTATCATCAATTATTCAAAACAAATTATTGTTGGAGCGGGACCAGTGGTAACACAAATCGATAACTCCGGATATTCAACCGGGGATGCATTTCCAAGAGGAACCACTTGTCAAACCTATCTGGCAACTGACTTTGCTGGAAATACTGCAGTTTGTAATTTCTGTATTACTTTATCAGAATATGCAAATCCTGTTGACCAATTAGTTTGTCATGATGAAATACAAATTAGTCTGAATGAAAATTGTTTTGCAACTATTGGTACTGATGAAGTGCTTTCAGGAGGACCTTATGGATGTTATCTCGATTATGTGGTAACAGTCCAGGATTGGATAACCGGACAGGTCATCGACCGACAACCCAATGTACCAGGTATCCAGGTCGGTATACAAGATGTAAACAAAGAATTCAAAGTTACAATAACAGATCCTGCAACTGGAAATAGTTGTTGGGGACATGTAGTTGTAGAAGATAAAATTGCCCCAAGAATGATTTGTCCAAGAGATACCTGCATTACCTGCGGTACTTCGCCCACGACGCCATTCTATATGGGCACCCCGTCTGTAGCTGAAAATTGTGGATCTTATTCTTTGACATTTTCAGATAATGTCAATCAGGGAAGTTGTGCACTTAATTATCAGGAACTGATCGTGCGTACATGGACTGCAATAGATGCTCAAGGTAACAGAGCAGAATGCATACAAACAATTCAAGTTGCTCTAGCTACTTTAAGTTCAGTTTCTGTGCCAGCTGATTATGATGACTCAGATCAACCAGCACTTTCTTGTGATGGGAAAATTAATACGACCAAAGATTATACACCTCATTATCTTGCTTATCCATATTGTGTGGATGGATATTTATTGGATTCCGCACATTGGCTTGCAACTGGTGGCTATTTCCCAAGTCCTCAAGGTGACCTTGCAGGTGAACGATTGCCAAGAGTTTTAGGATGGAATTGTATAGATACCGGATTGTATATTGGACATCCAAGTCCATTTGGCGTATATTATCCAGCTCATCCTTCCTGGAGACCAAATAATCCAGTATGCTGGGGACCTGATGAAGTTATTATGTGGCAAGGAACTGATTATCCATCAGGTGATGGATGTCTGAACTTAGGAATAACTTTCAATGATATTAAAATTGATGTTTCTACACCAGGATGTGACGCTGGTTCGGTTGGTTGTTACAAAATTATTCGTCAATGGACCGTAATCGATTGGTGTACTGGTGTAGTTGGTGGTAATAATCAATTAATAAAAGTCATCGATAGAGAAGGACCACAGGTCTTGTATCCGGATACTGCCATTGTCAATATGGAAGAATTAAAATGTTTCGGTATATGGCAAGTTCCGAAACCATGGTTGATTGATAATTGCAGTAATGAAATTCATTACTCAGTTAAAGTAACCAGTGGGGTTGTAACAGGTAATGAAACTGCAGGTTTTGTAGTACGTGATATTGAAAGAGGATTGAGTTCTGCCACAATCATTGCAGAAGATTGTTGTGGAAATGTTACCAAACATCGCATTGCAATTAATGTACTTGACAATACACCTCCGGTTTCAGTTTGTAATAAAGTTACAATCGTAAGCATCACAGGCAATCAATCTCCTGGTGAAAACTTCGCCAAAGTTTTTGCAAAAGATTTTGACCAGGGAAGTTTTGACAATTGTAGTGATCATATCTTCTTTAAGGTCATCAGGATGGAACAATTAAGAGGAACTAATAATGGAAGTAATTCAAGTCAGCCAGATAATGGAACAAATTGTTCCGGTGTTAACGGTGATGACAACGCAATATTAGATGGAAATCAAATCTACTTTGATGATTATGTCAACTTCTGTTGTTCGGATGTGGGCAAATCCATTTTAGTAGTATTGAGAGTATACGATATTGAACCAGGAAATGGTCCAATTACTCCTTCAAGAATGAATGCAGGAGGAAATCTATTTAATCATTACAACGACTGTATGATTTTAGTTGAAGTGCAAGATAAAGCGCTACCTACTGTTGTTCCTCCACCAAATATTGTGGTGAGTTGTTGGTTCTGGTTTGATGTTGAAAACCTCGATGATCCTAATGATGCCACATTTGGTAGAGTAGTAAGTGATCTGAGTTTAAGAAAAAAAGTAGTGACGAATGATTTGGTTTGCTACAACTATTGTTTAAGAAATGATATAACAGGGTATCCTGGATTCGTTCCAGGTGCTCCACCTTCTAATCCACCAGCATGGAATAAAGCTTGTGATTATTACAGGGTTTATTTTGATACTTCACATCCGGAAAGGAAATATGAATTGACCTGGGGATTTGATGGTACCGTATTAGGTAGCTGTGGAGTCAATTACTCGATCTCCGTGAATGACAATCGCGAATGTGGTCAGGGACAACTTACTCGGACTATTGTTGCAAGAGGTGCAAATGGAGTTAGTGTGACTGCAACTCAAACAATATGGGTTGTGGATTGCGATCCATTCTATATAAACAGAGCAGATGATTGTGACGCATTAGATGATATTACCTGGCCAGGAAACTGTGATGGACAAGCAACTACTATAGATGGTTGTGGTGCTGATATCAGTCCTGATAATCCACTGCTTGGAAGGCCGGTTGTAGAAAATCATTCAGATGATCTTTGTGCTTTGATTAGCATTGAATATTATGATGAACTTTTCACTATAGAACCAGATGCTTGCTTTAAAGTATTAAGACATTGGATTGTTATCGATTGGTGTCAATATGATCCAAATCTTGATCCAACCAGAGGAAGATGGGAGTATTTACAGATTATAAAAGTCCATGATACTGATAAACCTGTCATTACTATATCAATAGGTGATTGTGAATCTGCTGTGATTAATCAATTAGATCAACTTTGTTACGGTCATATTACATTGACTGCTGACGCTACTGATAATTGTAGCCCATTGGATTGGTTATTCTATGATTATAAAATAGATTTATACAACGATGGAAAAGGAATTCATTCCGGATTTGATTTTGCAGTTGGTCCACTTACCAGAAAAGATTTTGCTGCGAATAAGACTCCAATAAAACATCACAATCCACAAGCTGAAGATGAAAACAATCCGTTTGATGCAAGTGGTACATATCCAATTGGTATTCATAAAATTTGTTGGTATGTAGAAGATGGTTGTGGAAATCTTGCAGCCAATTGCCAGTTGTTTGAAATCAAAGATTGTAAAGCACCTTCTCCATATTGTGAATTAGGAATCATTACCACCGTAATGCCATCCACAGGTTGTATCACAATTTGGGCGAGAGATCTTGACAGAGGTAGTTTTGATAACTGTACTGAAAAGGATAATTTGTTATTCTATTTTGATGGCGATCCAACACTAACTAGCATAACTATTTGTTGTGAAGATTTTATAGCGTCTGGTGTCAATGATGAATTGATCAAGGAAGTCAGATTGTGGGTAGAAGATGAAGAAGGTAACAAAGATTTTTGCGTTACGGCAATCCTTGTTCAGGATCCACAAAATGTATGTCCTAATGTTGGAACAATCGCAAATATTAGTGGTGAATTAAAAACGGAAACAGATCTGACAACTGAAAAGGTAGATACGAGGTTGTATCATTCCGGATTGATGATGAAGCGAATGACGACTTCAACTAATGGATTTTACTTTTTCGGAGATCTTGGTTTTGGCGCTAATACAAATTATCTTGTACAACCTAAGCGAAATGATAATCCTCTTAATGGAGTATCAACTGCTGATATCGTAAAAATACAGCGCCATATTCTTGGTATTGAAACTTTAGATAGTCCATTCAAACTCCTTGCAGCAGATGTGAACAATACGAAGAATATTACAGCTGCGGATGTTTCTGAAATCAGGAAGCTTGTTCTTGGTGTAACAGATCGTTTTGCAAAGAATGAATCATGGACATTTATTCCATCCAGTTATGTATTTCCGGATAAATTAAATCCCTGGAATGCTCCAAGAGATGTACTTGTCAATGTTATTGATCCGATTTCATATCACGAAAACTTCGTGTCTGTAAAATTTGGTGATGTTACTAATAATGCCAAAGCAAATAATGTTGGTTCTAGTACGAAAAGATCAAATGATAAACTTCATTTAGAAATTGAAAACGTTAAGACTGTTGCCGGTGAATTATATAAAGTAGAATTTAAATCCAGTGATTTTGAAAATATAATCGGATATCAGTTTACGCTGAAGTTTGATCAGAAGAATTTGAGTTTTGAATCAATTGAAGCAGGAGCTTTGAATGTCGATAATTCCAATTTCGGAACGAATCAAACCGAAAATGGAATCTTAACTACAAGTTGGAACAATAAGACAGCGCAGACAATGGGCAGTGATGCAATATTATTTACTATTGTCTTCCGTGCTTTGACAAATGAATCTATCGGAGGTTTACTTGCTATAACCAGTGACGTAACTTCAGCAGAAGCTTACAATGGCAATCTTGAAATTAAAGATCTGAGTCTTGGAGTGCGCACAGACAATGGTTTTGTAGAGAGTGGAATATTCGAATTGTATCAAAACTCGCCGAATCCATTTAATAAAGAAACCGTAATAAGCTTTAGATTACCGGAAGCTGGTGCTGCCAAATTAAGTATTTATGATTTACATGGTAAAGTCATAAGGGTTTATGAATTAAACGGAAGTAAAGGAATAAATTCCTTAAAAATTGAAAAGGCGGATCTGAATGTTTCTGGTATCCTTTATTATCAGTTGGATGCTCAGAATCATACGGCTACCAAACAAATGATTTTAATGAATTAACAACGGAATTTGCTTATAATTTTAAAAAACGATCATCAATCAAATTTCAAATTAATTAAAATGAAAATAGAAAAATTGAATTCCATGAAGAATCTAATATTGAATTTAGGAATGTTTTTATTGTTTGTTTGCTTTGCAGGCTTAAGTTCTGCCTGGGGTCAGAATGGCCAGGTACCGGAATTGGTAGATGTGGTGTCAGCCACAAAAATATTGCCGGATGAAGTTCAGAAAATTCAGGATGAAATTAGTAGTATCGAACAAGGAGGAGGAACAGTTGATCAAAGTCTTAGAGATAAATTTCAACTTTATAATGCAGTCAATGAATCTTTAAAGACGAATGCTGTAGGCTTGACAACCTTTTTAGCGATATCAGGCAATTCAAACTATAAATTGTTAAAAAATGATGACGAAGCATTTCAAGATTTATTGAATGGCGCCTGGGATGAGCATATGAATGATTTGATTCGCCTTCTAACCAAATAAAGAAAACTGATTTATTATTAGTCCGCTCAAAATGGGTGGTTATAAAAGTTGCAAAATACTGGTACTTTCTCCTATAAGAAGGTACCTTTTTTATTAGGAGAGAACATAAATGATGACGTGGTGATTTCTTATTCAATGGCTTGTTTGTTTAGCTTGTTGTTTCTGCTTAATTTTATCTTCTAAATACGATCTGTTGATGTCCTTTATTGATAAAATCAAATCTGTCTTTATAGTACCAGGTGCTGCTACTTTAATACAAAAGGATGCCCAATCCAGTCAGGAAGATACTTCTAATAATAAAGTCGAAGCAAACACAAAATCTGATGAAGTCAAAGTGGAATCGACTGAAAAGTTCATAGATATTCTTTCAGGGATTTTAGAAAATAACAACCAAACCGGTTTCGATTATCTGGAATTCAAAAAAGCAGTTCAATCAATTGCTAAAATTCAACACCTTGAAGAAAGCGCGCAATTCAAAACGGCTTATGCCGCCGCAATGTCGATGAATGTCCAACCTCCTCATTTGATTGATTCTGCAAATCGGTACCTGATGATCCTTGAAGCTGAATTGACTAAATTTAATCAAACTGCTAATCAATTTCTAAAAACCCAGGTTGGGACTAAAGAACAGGAGTCCATTGAACTAAATAAAACCATACAACAAAAAGAAAATCAATTTCAGCAGCTCCAAATTGAGTTGGAGAAACATCATAAGCGCATGAATGAAATTCAAGCTGAATTGAAATCTGTAAAAATAAAAGTTGACTCCAATAAAGCCAGCTTTAAGCATGCTTATGATCAATTGGTCGGACAGATCAGCTCTGATATCCAAAAAATGGAACAATATTTAAAATAGATAGGTTATAGACACTATTCTTATGGAATATAATTTTCAACCAAAAAAATTTTGGAAAAGACCTGAAGGAGTTACTGGAGCTTTAGTTTTAGGAGGTATTCTTCTTGGAGGTGGATTTTTACTAGTAAAAGCATTGCCATTCCTAGTTAGTCTGGCTTCAAATATTATTTATCTGTCAGGAATGCTACTCGTTCTTGGTGCGATCATTTATATGGTACTCGATCCAAAAATGCGCACCATTTGTTGGTACATATACAAGTCTGCTATGAGATGGATCACTTCTTTGTTTGTAAAGATAGATCCTATTGGAATTTTAAAATCTTATGTGGAAGATTTAAAAGACAATCTTGGTAAAATGAATAAACAAATTACCAAGTTGCGTAGTCAGATGCATTTATTGAAAGAGCAGATTCACAATAATAGAAAACAAATAAATGAAAGTTTAAATCTGGCTGAAGAGGCCAAACATGAAAACAAACAATCCGTTTTAGTATTAAAATCAAGACAGGCTGGCCGGCTGAAAGAATCTAATCTCAAGTTGGAGGATCTTTACAGAAAGATGAACATCCTTTACAAAGTGTTAGCCAGGATGTATGAAAACTCTGAGGTGATTTCTGAAGATATTGTAGATCAACTTAAAATTAAAGAACAAGAACGCACTGCAATTCATGCTAGTCATTCTGCCATGAAATCAGCAATGAGTGTAATTTCGGGCGATAAAGATAAAAGGGCTTTATTTGATGAATCCTTGGAAGCTCTTGCAGATGATATTAGCGGTAAAGTAGGAGAGATGGAGCAATTTATGGAATTGTCTGAAAACTTTATGGCTTCCGTAGATTTGCAAAATGGTGTATTCGAAGAAGAAGGGATAAAGATGCTCGAAAAATGGGAAGTTGAAGGCGTTTCTAAAATTCTGGGTAAAGAAAAACAAGCTATTGTGGCAAATGATCCTATCTTACTTGGCAAAGAAAATGAAAGGGTACCCGATAAATTGGAAGAGCCACTTTTTAAAAGTCAATACGATGAAATATTTAAAACGAAATAATATTCAGAATACAGAAAAACAGACAATCGGTAAAAAGTAAACGGTAATCAGTGGAAAACAAAATTTGCATTTATAAAAAATTATAGTCAACAATTTAACAAAATAGCAATACAACAATTCAGCAATTTAACAATAATTTTTAATTTTTAATTAATTCATTCATCATGTTCTCAAGATTAACTCCATTCTCCAAATTTCTGATTACCGTTTTAATTTTAGCGGGTCTTTTTTTTCTGGGAAAGTATATCCTTAATAATACCTCGTATGGTCAAAAAATAAAGGAGCAAAGTGAGGAAGTCAAGAAGGAAGGTGGTATAAATAAAGATTCAAAAGCATCAACTACTGCGCCTATGACAGATTTGGAAAAAAATGCAGTTAGAGTCGGTGTTGTGACCTGGGGTGGTTATGCTGGCGGACAGTACTTTAATGAAGGATTTAAAGCCAATACAAACTCCAGGTATTACAAGGAGTATGGATTTCCCGTAGATTTTAAAATCCTTGATGATGTACCTGTTTCAAGGGAAGCATGGAAAAATGATGAAGTCAATTTATTGTGGTGTACAATAGATGCATTGCCAACTGAAATAAGCGGCTTATCTGATTTTGATCCGGTTGTTGTATTTCAATCGGATTGGTCAAGAGGCGGTGATGCAATTGTTGCCCGAAGAGGGATTAATTCAGTCAATGATTTGAGGGGAAAGAAAATTGCAGTCGCAGAAATGACGCCTTCGCATTCTTTTTTATTATGGATGTTGGATGCAGGTGGATTGAAAACAACAGATGTAGAAATAATTAAGCAAGCTTCAGCAATTGATGCTGCGCAAGTATTTAAATCTCAACAAGTCGATGCAGCAGTTGTTTGGAGTCCGGATGATCTTGCTTGCTTATCTGCCGTGCCTGGTTCTAGAATATTGGAGAGTACTCGTTCTGCATCACATATAATCGCAGATGCATTTATTGCAAAAAGAGCATGGGTCGATGCGAATAGAGATAGACTCGCTAAACTTTATGAAGGATGGATGCGTGGTGCTGCAGAAATTAATTCAAGTGATGCAAATAAACGCAAGGCAGCAAAAATATTGACGGAAAATTTTAATGGTTTTACTGAAGAGGATTCTTATGCGGCAATTAATAATGTCCGATTAGTTACTCATGGAGACAATGTTAATTTCTTTGGATTAAATCCTGATTTCAAAGGCGTGACTGGTGAACAGTTGTATACTAAAATGACAAATGCATACAAAGCAATTGGTTATGCTGATGGAAAGATACCGAATTGGAGAATTATTAGTGAAGTATCACATATTCGCAATTCTTCTTTAACTGGAACTGAAAATCAGGCTGAAGGTCAAAAAGCATTTACAAAAGTTTCGGAAGCGGAAGGGAAAAGTAAAGGTGCCATTGCAACTAAAAGAGTTTCGATATCTTTCAGGAGTGGAGAGTTTGCATTAGATGAAAATGCTAAATACATTATTGATAAAGAATTTGTAGAAATTGCGAAAGCATTTGCGAATTCAAGAATTCGTATTGAAGGAAATACAGATAATGTTGGCTCTAGAGAACTCAACCTGATTTTATCGAGAAAGAGAGCTGAATCAGTTGTTGATTATTTAGTGAACACACATAAAATGAGCCGAAACCGGTTTTTAGTTTATGGAAATGGTCCGGATAAAACGATTGCTACCAACGATTCAGAAGATGGTCGTGCAAAAAATAGAAGAACAGATTTTGAATTGGTGGGAGAATAATAATTAGTAATTACGCCCGCCTGATCGGACGGGCAGGAATTACTTTTTGATCTAAAGAAAGGGATTGTCGAATTTAAAAATTCCCAAACTCTAATTTCTAATTTCTAATTCCTAATTCCTAATTCTTATTATCATAGACAAGTTTAAATAAATGAATAAATGGTTTGCGCTTAGAGGTAAATTGCAAAGTACTACGTCGTGGGTGTTTACCCTGGTTGGACTAATACTTACACTTGCAGTTTGGTGGATATTGGCAGAAGTTCTTTCAACAAATAATCCTGTTGTGAGCGGTTATAATCCGTATTTACCTTCCAGCTTGGATTCACTAAGTAATCAAACACGGGATTCAATTTTAAAGCAGGATTCAATACTCCTTGCAAATGCGACTGAATTCAAAAAAGTATATCCGCTTTTACCACGACCCGACCATGTTCTGTTTTCATTTCAAGATCTTTATCTGAAAGACAAAGTCGTTTCAAATACATTGCATTCAATCTGGTTGAATGTTCAGGGATATTTTTGGGCTATTTTTCTTTCATTATTTTTCGGATTGAGTTTGGGATTGTTTCCTGTTTTCAGATCATTGTTCAATAAGCAAGTGGATGCATTGAGATATCTACCTTTATCCGCACTCACCGGACTTTTTATCACCTGGTTTGGTTTGGGAGATCCTATGAAAATTGCATTTCTTGCCTTAGGTATTTTGGTTTATTTATTACCAGTTGTGATTCAAAGATTAGATGAAGTTGAAGATGTATTTGCGCAAACATCTTACACCTTAGGTGCTTCGAAGTGGCAACAAATAAAATCAGTCTTTTTTCCGGCTGTGATTTCAAGAATTACAGATGACATCAGAGTGCTCACGGCCATTTCCTGGACCTATATTATCATTGCAGAATTACTTAACAAAGGGGAAGGCATTGGATCATTAATTTATACTAAATCAAGACAAGGCCAGGTCGACAGAGTTTTTGCATTGCTTGTGATTATCATGCTAGTCGGAATGCTACAAGACAAATTATTTATTGTAATTGATAAAATCATCAATCCACACAAATATTTTAAAAGCCAGGTAGAAGGTTTAGAAGAAGGCAGAATTGGATTGTATGCAGTTTTGGCCGCGCTTATTTTAGGAATTTTATGTTCTTACTTTTTAAAGATATCCATACTTTGCACAATAGGATGGATATTGCTTGCAGCTGGTTTGATGAGTCTCCTTTACGCTTATATTAGAATGCAAAATTCGAGCACCAAATGACAAAACAAAAAGATACTGAATTAAAGAATATCATTGAATTGCGGAATATCAGCCAGTCTTATGATGGTGGAAAAACGTTTATTATTAAAGATTTGAACTTAATTGTTGAAGATAAACCAGCACAAGGACAATTTATTTG
>JAYVIT010000167.1:0-5816 GCA_043769965.1 Saprospiraceae bacterium | reverse complement strand
ATGGACAATGAGCTATCTTTTAATGCCTTATGGCAACATGTAATCGTTTTGTTCACAATTGGATCAGCTATTTCATTAAGCAGAAATTTGTTTAATTGCAACGTATGATTTTTAAAATCCAAGGAAGACGATTCCTTATCTGAAAGATTTTTCTTTGATTGTTCTGCTGACAATCGAAGTTCACTTAAATCACCGTTAGTTGGATTCAATTTACTAAAGGTAATCCAATGTTGAACTATTGCCATATCTATATCATCCCCTCCAAGAAAATTATCTCCCTGAGTTGAAAGTACTTCAAAGATTCCATTTTCAATCCGCAAAATGGAGACATCGAATGTGCCACCTCCAAAATCATAAACCATTACTCGTTTGATTTCTTCTGGCTTCAATCCAATGCCGTATGCCATACTTGCAGCAGTTGGTTCGTTTATGATTCTTAATACTTCAAGTCCCGCAAGAATTCCTGCATCTCTTGTTGCTTGTCTTTGATTATCTGTGAAATAAGCTGGTACCGTAATTACTGCTTTATGAATTTCAGTATTCAGGATTTCTTCAGCTTGCTTTTTAATTTCTTTAAGAATCAGAGAAGACAATTCTATAGCGGAAAGCGTATGTTGATTAATCTTTACTTTCACCAAATCGTCCGTATGATTTTCTTCTATAGGATAGGTAAAAAAATGTCGTTTGTCCTTAATGTCTTCATTCGTTTTGCCCATTAATCGTTTTATGGAGTACAAACTTGATTCAGGTTGATTGATCATTTTTTGTTTTGCCGGCTCACCTATGATGATTTCATGATTATCACCAAAAAATAGAACCGATGGAATCATTCCGATCATGTTTGCTCCAACAGGAATGATTCGTGGAGTGCCATTCTCAATATAAGCAATCAAACTATTGGTTGTCCCCAAGTCGATTCCAACAATTATTTCTTTCTTTGTTTTTAAACTGCCTGTCCTGAAATCTATGCTTATTTTACCCATGTATTGTGGAATGATTGCAATTAAACCGAATGATAGTACATTTGTTTAGCCTTCCATGAAAAACCAACGTAAAAATAAAGCGAACATTCTATTTATAGTGCTTTCCGCTATTTTTATCACAAATGCGTTAATTGCTGAATTTATTGGAGTCAAGATCTTTTCATTAGAAAAAACCTTTGGATATCAGCCTGTTTCATTTTCATTATTTGGTAATTCCAATCTCTCTTTTCAATTAACTGCGGGTGTTTTGATTTGGCCAATTGTATTCGTCCTTACCGATATCATCAATGAATATTTTGGACGCAAAGGGGTGATCCGTTTATCATACCTGGCCATATTTATGATTGGCTATGCTTTTATCTTTATTTTTTTGGCGATTAAATTAATTCCAGCTGATTTCTGGCCAACATCTCATTTAGACTTTTTAAGCGACGATGCGAAGAAGCATGAATTGGCAAAGGAAGTAAGCAATTACAATACTGCATTTGGATTGGTATTCGGTCAGGGATTAAAAATAATTGTTGCATCAATTACTGCTTTTTTGATTGGCCAGATTCTGGATGCTTTGATTTTTTACAGAATAAAATTATGGACTGGCGAAAAAAGAATTTGGTTGCGATCCACTGGTTCAACCTTGGTATCACAATTCTTCGATAGTTATATAGTGCTGTTCATTGCTTTTTATCTGGGTGCGAATTGGCCATTGTCAACGGTACTTGCTATCGGTACAATGAATTATTTTTACAAGGTATTTATGGCATTTCTGCTTATCCCTTTAATCTATTTCATTCATTGGCTAATCAAGCAGTATCTTGGTCATGAATTAAGCGGATTCATCAGAGAAAAAGCTATGAAGTAATTTCATTCGATCCAAACATCATGTCCAAGCAACTTACAGATAGTATTATAATGATCAGGCCGAAGTCTTTTGGTTTCAATTCAGAAACTGAAGCGAGTAATAAATTTCAAAGGAAATTGGCCAACTTGGAGGAAAAGCAAATCAGGATTCAAGCACTTAAAGAATTTGATGAGATGGTTGCAAAGCTTAGAGAACATGAAATAGATGTAATCGTTTTTGATGATTTGGAAAATAGTGTATTGCCTGATTCTGTATTTCCAAATAATTGGATCAGTACTCATGATGATGGCTCAGTGTATACTTACCCAATGTTCGCACCAGTGAGAAGAAAAGAGCGCAGAGAAGATATCATTGAAAGTCTTGGTAAAAAATTCAATATAACCAAACGATATAGTTTAGAAGTATTCGAAGTTCAGAATCAATTTTTAGAAGGCACGGGAAGTCTCATTTTAGATCGCGATAATAAAATTGCTTACGCTTGTTTGAGTCCAAGAACAGATGCAAGGGTTTTACATAAATTTTCTTTGCTGAATGGATATAAAATTATCTTTTTTAAAGCAATTGATCAGAATGGCTTTGAGATATATCATACAAATGTTCTCATGGCATTGGGTCAGGACTTTGTGGTTTGCTGCATGGACGCCTTGGATCAAGAAAGTAGAGCACTATTATTGTCAAGTTTTCAAAGTACTGGTAAAGAGCTGATCGATATCAGTTTTGAACAAATGGCAAAGTTTGCAGGGAATATGCTTGAAGTAAAAAATAAATTTGGCAAGAGATATTTAATACTTTCCGAAACCGCATATAATTCACTGACTAAGCAACAGATCTTGAGACTCAGTGAAAGGACTGAGCTACTTCCATTTAATATATCCACTATTGAGAATATTGGTGGCGGGAGTGCACGTTGCATGATTGCAGAAAACTTTCTTAGCAAACTTCAAACTAGATAATACTTTAACAGAGACTGGATAATAGCTGGCTATTTGCTATATCTAATCAAGTTAAGTTGCCAAACAAAGACTAACTTTGTACCTTGATTCATTAAAATCAAGGTTTAAGAAAACATGATTACTGATTCTTTTGGCAGGGTACATGATTATTTAAGGATTTCACTTACGGACAATTGCAACCTTCGTTGCTTCTATTGCATGCCTGAAGAAGAATATGAGTTTACTCCGGCGTCTCAATTAATGCAATTGAATGAAATTTTAGAGATCGCAAAATTATTTGTATTCAATGGTGTAAACAAAATCAGATTAACTGGCGGTGAACCTTTGGTTAGAAAGGATGCCGATAAAATAATACTTGCACTTTCTGATTTAAAAGTCAAGCTTACATTAACCACAAACGGCGTTCGATTAAATCATTTTTTACCTGTTTTAAGAGAAGCGAAAATACATTCTTTAAATATCAGTCTTGACACATTGCAAGCTGATAAGTTTCATTTACTTACTCGACGGGATCAATTTCATCAAGTTTATGAAAACATCAATTTGATGATTCAGAATCACTTTCATGTTAAAGTAAATATGGTGGTTATGAAAGGATTGAATGAAAATGAGATTAATGATTTTATTGAATGGACCAAAGAACAACCGGTGCATGTCCGGTTTATTGAGTTTATGCCTTTTAGTGGCAACCGGTGGAATAGCGAGAAAGTGTTTACCTGGAAACAGATACTTGAAGTTATAGAAGGCAAGTATCCAATAATCCGACTTCAGGATAATATTCATGATACCGCTAAAAAATATAAAGTGCCAGATCATGCAGGTACTTTTGCAATAATCAGTACTATGAGTGCTCCATTTTGTGAAGGCTGTAACCGGATTCGCTTGACAGCGGATGGAAAAATTAAAAACTGTTTATTTTCAAAAGAAGAACTTGATTTACTAGGAGCTTTTAGAAATGGTGAAGACTTGATGCCATTGATCAGACAATGTATTACCAATAAACATAAAGAACTTGGCGGTCAATTTACCAGTGATTTTATGTCTTTGCATGCTGAAGAAATTCAAAACAGGAGCATGATTACCATTGGAGGATAATATAATGACACATGATCTCCGTAGCTGAAGCAAAATTAATTATACAAGAACATTGTAGTCCATTACTGGTAGTGTCAATGGCTTTGAATACTGCATTAGGCTCCCAGCTTGCAGAAGATGTATTTGCTTCCACAGACATTCCTCCATTTAATCAATCAGCAGTTGATGGATATGCATTCGCATTCGATGAATGGCAAAATCAAAAAAAACTAATAATTAAAGGCGAAATTCCTGCAGGAGATAATTCGAAGTCTTTCTTGATAACAGATAATACAGTTCGGATTTTTACAGGAGCTCCGGTACCTGATGGCGCTGATACGGTTGTTATGCAAGAAAGAACTAAAGTATTGAATGATCAATTGTTCATTGAGGATTTAAATTTGTCGAAGGGGAGTGCAGTTAGGTTGAAAGGTTCGGAAATTCAAGCCGGAGAAAGGGCTCTTGAAAGAGGAACATATTTATCTCCTGCCGCAATTGGTTTTCTGGCAAGTATTGGGGTGATTAAAGTTAGTGTATTGAAAAAGCCAACGCTGAGTATTATAGTCACAGGAAATGAATTGCAGGAGCCAGGGAAACCTCTTGAGCACGGACAAGTTTACGAATGCAATTCTTTTGGATTAGTTGCAGCCTTGAAGCAACTCAATCTAAATGATGTAAATGTTTATTGGGCAAAGGATTCTCCAGAAGACATAAAACATGCATTGACCAATTCATTAGTCACATCTGATATTGTTTTATTGACAGGAGGAGTCAGTGTTGGTGATTATGATTTTGTTTTAGAAGCAGCTTCTTCATGTGGCATTTCAAAATTATTTCACCAAGTTAAACAAAAACCTGGAAAGCCATTGTACTTTGGGAAAAAAGAAAACAAATATGTTTTTGGATTGCCGGGTAATCCTGCTTCTGTTTTGACTTGTTTTTATGAATATGTGATACCTGCATTAAGATTATTAAACCCTTCAATTAAAGACCTACATTCTATTCATACCCCTGTGACTAAACCAATTAATAAAATGCAAGGCTTGACCCATTTTTTAAAAGGTTACTATAATGGCAATTCGGTTACACCATTGGATGCGCAGGAAAGTTACAGACTCAGTTCTTTTGCAAAAGCCAATTGTCTTATCTGTATCGATGAAAATCTAACAAGCTGCTTTGAAGGTGTAATAGTTGAAATTCATCTTTTACCCACTTAAATTGCATTGATGTTCGAATCCATTTATATTTTTTATTGCTTACTTTTTATCATTGCTTTTTTATACGCATCCGTAGGCCATGGTGGAGCCAGCGGTTATCTCGCATTAATGGCACTTTATAGCTTCACTCCTGAGGTTATGAAACCAACAGCACTCCTTCTGAATTTATTTGTTTCATTAATTTCATTTATTCAATTTTTCAGAGGGAAGCATTTTAAATTACATATTTTTTTACCCTTGGCTCTGGCATCAGTGCCTATGGCCTATATAGGTGGAATGCAAACTCTGAACACTGTTGTTTATAAAAAAGTATTGGGATTACTATTATTGATACCCATTACCCGGTTTTTATTTTTCGCAAACATCCCAACTAAGGATATCAAACAATCAAGCAATACTATTTCAGTGATTATTGGAGCTTTTATTGGATATTTATCTGGCTTGATAGGTATTGGTGGAGGGATAATATTGTCACCTATACTGCTATTTTTAAAATGGTCCGACCAAAAGCAGACAGCTGCAATAAGCGCCTTGTTTATTTTTGTGAATTCTTTTTCCGGACTTGCAGGTCAAATTTCGAAAGGAGTTCAATTTGATAATATGATGATTTGGTATGTCGCGATAGCTTTTGTGGGAGGATTATGTGGGGCTTATTATGGATCTTTGAAATACAAGCAAACCGTATTAAAATATATTTTAGTTGGTGTGTTGTTAATTGCGGCTTTCAAAT
>JAYVIT010000166.1:0-5249 GCA_043769965.1 Saprospiraceae bacterium | reverse complement strand
AATTCTTTAATGGTTCGTGTTGGTAGATAAACATCTTCTTCCAACGCTTTCGCGGTTTTTACAAACTGACTGCTGTCTATATCTTTTGTTATATTCCTTTTATTTCCTGCAACTCTTGAACTACTGGAATTCCTGTATGAATAATGTTTTGGTTCATTTTTGTGATAACTGGTAACTGACTTCATAAATTTTTTTAGTGATTTAATTGTATTTGGCAGAAAATGCGCAATAGAATAATAAAGATACTGACTACTTTCTCTGATTTGATTTATTTGTTTATTGGCGAGAGATTTAGAAAGGAAGTGTTCCGCAAAAGGAGTCTTACTCCCTAGAAATTCTTACAATACTGATCTTTGCATTGCCAAATAGGCTGCAATGATACAGCTTTTTAGGCAATTATTCTATTTATTACTGGGAAATCGGTAAATATTGAATTAATGACCGCCGACCACCTGGCCGGCAGGCAGGTTGACCGTTGACCGCTGACGTCTGACAGCCAATATTATATAATAAATTGGTACTTTAATTGCTTGATTCCTTTCCCGTAAATCTGCGGGATCTGCTCCCGCTAGCGGGATCCGACATTCTTTCATTCTTTCATTATTAATTCATTCATTAAAATCTCCTCGCTCCCTCACTCTGTTCCCTTTAGCATAGGTACAAACCGAAAGCTGCCAAAACTCTCTTTCTTGAGTTTACCATCTTCCAATTTGGTGATTTTAATCATTTTTTGAATGCTTCCATCAGTCAATGGGATAATCATGATCCCTCCTGTTTTGAGTTGATCAATCAAATCATCTGGAATTTCAGGTGCCGCGGCGGTAATTAGTATCTTATCAAATGGGGCAAATCTGGGCAAGCCTTTAAATCCGTCTCCATAAAAGGTCCTGATATTCGGATACCCTATTTTCCGAAGCCGTTGAGCCGTTTGATCGTGTAGATGTTTGTGGCGTTCAATCGAATATACTTTGGCTCCCATTTCATATAAGACACAGGCTTGATAACCCGAACCCAATCCTATTTCAAGAATTTTATCTTTTGGTTTTATTTCAAGTAAAGCTGTTTGAAATGCTACAGTATAAGGTTGTGAGATGGTTTGCTCGCAATCAATAGGAAACGCATTATCCTTATATGCCCATTCGTCGAAAGCATTATCGAGAAATAAATGTCGTGGTACTGCCAATATAGCATTCAAAACTGCCTGGTCTTTTATCCCCTTCTCAGCTAAATCCTTTACCAATTGCGCCCGCAATCCTTTATGCCTGTAAGTATCCAATTCTCAGTTTTAGCTGTAAAGATAGAGGAATAGGCTATAGGCTGTAGGCTATAGGCTATAGACTGTAGGCAAGAGGCAATGGGTAGTGGATAATGGATAATGGAAAATGGAAAATGGAAAATTATAAAAAACAATCCTTATTCTTTCCCTGCCTTGCGGGATCTCCGCTACGCTCCGACATTCTTTCATTCCTTTATTTATTAATTAATTCTTCCTCCTACAGCCGCAATTTATCCCGCAGAATTGCGGGAGCCTAAAGCCTACAGTCTATCTTTGTACTTCGAAAATTGACAATCAAATGTATTCTATAAAGTTTGGCACCGACGGTTGGCGGGCAATTATTGCGAAGGAGTATACTGTAGATAATGTGCGTCGAATTGCTTCCGGTACTCTTGCCTGGTTAAAATCAAAAAATTATTCTAAAGTTGTAATTGGTTACGATTGCCGTTTTGGCGGACGCATGTTTTTGGAAGAAATTGCAATAATACTTGCACAGGATAATATCCAGTGTTTTGTTTCAAAAGATTTTGTGAGTACGCCTATGGTCTCTCTTGGTGTTATCAATCATAAAGCAGATCTTGGTATTGTCATCACGGCTAGTCACAATCCTCCATCATACAATGGCTATAAATTAAAATCATCCTTTGGTGGACCAAGCACACCAATAGAAATTGCAGAAGTCGAATCATTCATTCCAAATGGGATACCAGAAATAAAATCAAGCTTCCTAGAACTTGTCGATAAAAATAAGATCCAATTCGTCGATTTAGAAAAGGAATACATTAATCATATCCAATCATCCTTTGAACTTGAAAAAATAAAATCAAAAATTCAAATCGCGTATGATGGCATGTATGGAGCTGGTCAACGCGCAATGATGATTTTATTTCCTGACATGAAAACATTTCATTGCGAATACAATCCGGGATTTGATCATACACCTCCTGAGCCCATTTTAAAAAATCTTTCAGAAATACAACATTATCTGAAATCAAATCCAGGTAAATACATTGGCATTGCAAATGATGGAGATGCAGATCGATTAGCCATGCTGGATGACCAGGGAAACATGGTGGATTCACAACATCTGTTGCTATTATTATTGCATTATTTAGCAGGATATAAAAAGCAAACCGGAAAAATTGTAGTCAGTTTTTCTGTTACCAATAAAATGAAAAGACTGGCCGATCATTATGGCTTAGAATTAATAATTACTAAAATTGGATTTAAATATATTGCTGAATATATGATCGCCGAAGATGTACTTGTCGGAGGAGAAGAATCCGGTGGACTCGCTATCAAAGGACATATACCGGAACGCGATGGTATCTGGATCGCAATAACAATTCTAGAATTCATGAGCGTCACCGGAAAATCAATTAATGAACTCATAGCCGAAGTGTATTCTTTAGTCGGACCATTCCAATATGACCGACTCGATTTGCATTTGACTGAAACGCAAATTGAACATGTAAAACAAAAACTGAATTCGCAAATCACATCATGGTCTTCCTTCCGTGTTTTAAATACCGAAAAAATAGATGGTGCTAAATATTACTTTGAAAATGATTCCTGGTTGCTTATCCGTACATCCGGAACAGAACCCGTGTTGCGAATTTATGCACAGGGCCGGGATAATGCAGAAGTTATTGAAATACTGAATGCAGCTAGGAAAGTTTTGAATGTCTAAAGGGGAAGTTGCAAGTTATGAACTTGCAACAACATCGATGGAAGAGTTGCAAGTTGCAAACTCGCAACAACTTCGGGAAGTTGCAACAACTCCCTTAATGCTGGTTGAATTGTAAAGAATGTCTGATCATCGCATGATGTGGCATGTCATCTTCCAAATATTCTGAACCGAATTTTTCAAATTGCAGCGACTCATAAAATGGAATCAGATAGGTCTGGGCAGAAATCTTAATATTGTATCCGGGAAACAAACGTTCGCATTCTTCAATACTTTTTTCCATCAATAATCTGCCCAATCCTTTTCTTCTATGGTCTATATGCGTAGCCACCCTACCTATAGAGGTATAACCTTCATAAGATATTCCTGGCGGTACCAGTCGCGTTACCGCGATTAACATTTCCTTGTCAAATACCAACATATGATACGATTTCAGATCTTTACCATCAAGATCCTGATATAAGCAGTTTTGTTCTACTATAAATACCGCAACCCGCAACTGAAGTAGTTTATATAGTTCGGTGTTAGTGAGTTCGTTAAAATGCCTGGTTACAAATTCCATTTGTTGCAAGATAAAAACAACTGTGAAGTTTGGACATTAAACTATTAAAATTAGCAATTCCACATTCAAGCTCTTAATTTAGGATAGCCTAGTTATTGGGCGATTATGAGATAATCCAGGCTATAAAAATGAAGAAATCTGTTGAAATTTTTACCATTGATCCCTTCGAAATCAAATATTTACCTAATTTTACTTTTTATTTTTAAAAAATCTACTAACATGAAATCAATTATTCTATCCATTTTTGTTCTGGGAGCCATTGTTTGCTTTAGCTCATGTAAAAATGACAAGAAAGAAGAGGCTCCAGCTGCAACTGAAACTCCTGCTGCACCAGCAGCTACTGATGTACTACCTACACCAGCTCCTCCTCCAAGTCCGGAACCTGCACAAAATGCTAAAGGTGTTTGGCATTATACCTGCGCAAAGGGTTGCGAAGGTGGAGCAGGTGCGCAAGGTGCTTGTGCAAAATGTGGCGGCCCATTGACGCATAATGCTACTTACCATGCTCAGTAATTTCTAAGATTTTCGAAGATCAAAATTGATCTTAACTTCAGCATTTAATTTTAAATGCCTGAATTTATTAAAATATTAAATTATTGATGTTTTTGGCAAAAAGTTCAGAATATTAATATTCTGAATTCACATGAAAGTGAATTATGTATCATCACATAATTCACTTTTTTTTGATAAATGGACTTGCCTACTACTTTTTAAAAGATATTTTTAGTTTTCTATTGAGTTCTTCAATTTAGTCAGATCAATTTTTCGTATAAAAAGTTTATTTATAGGTATTACCATGAACATTGATTGTTGATTGTTGAACATTTGTGCATTTAATAAAATTGAATAATGTTTCTCGATTTTTAATATTGTCGTTTTAAAAATTGTCATCAAAAAAATGTCTCCCATTTCTGGAAGACACTGAAGGTTTGCGACACTTATTATTCACAGCTACCTTACGAAACAAACTATAAACTTATAAAACCGAAAATAAAAGATTACTCTGCGCCATCTGCTTTTGCTACATTTAAAACATAAGTAGCAACTTTCTTACCTGTATCCAAGCCCGCCTCAATATCAAAGCGATAGTGAATGCCACCATAACTTCTGGATTCAGATGCCTCCTTTGCATAAGCGTTGAATCTCGGTGTTTCACTTGGGAAAAAGTGACTAAGTACATCTGCTGCAGCTGCAGAAAATGTAGAATGGCCAGAAGTATAACTTGGAAAATTTGGTGTACCTAAAATAACCTTGAATCCAGGCATGGTTTGAACAGGACGTGGATAATGATAAAAATACTTTGCATCCCAACATGCAATTCCTGCATCCATCTCTGCCATATTCAAATAGGCTAAAGTTCTAGCTGAACGGATTGGGTTTACTTTATTCTTGATTAGCTCATTACATGCAAAGCGATTCCAATGTCCAGGAGGAGTATAAGTACCTAAACCATCCGACCAGAAATTTGCAATTTTCCGTTGTTCTTCGGTCAGATTTTCCAAAACGCTTCTGAGTTCATCAGCATCTTTATTAAAGGCAGCAGAACCTGGCGCTGGTGGTACAGGAGGTCTAACATCTGCGATATTCGCTATTGTCCAGGATTTTACTTTTCCAAAATAAGGAGAAATTCCTACTGGCCTTGGAGGTGTTTCCTGATTGGTCCATGACCAACCAAACGTACTTTGTGCTAATGCTTTTAAAGAATCGGAAATTGGTTTTGGTGT
>JAYVIT010000165.1:0-14019 GCA_043769965.1 Saprospiraceae bacterium | reverse complement strand
TATACCAAAGCCATTCGCCATATCTGCTTTTATATTTTCATACCACTTACGATTCTATATTTTTTAATTCTTTATGCCTATGGTTTTAAAATTATTACTACATGGGAATTGCCGCGTGGATGGGTATCTTCTTTGGTCCTTGGTTTTTCTGGAATTGGTTTGATCACCTATCTACTGAATTATCAACTCCCCGATTTGGAAGAGAACAAACTATCAATGCTTTTTAAAAAATATTTTTTCATCATACTGGCACCGCTTGTCATTCTTCTATTTGTTGCCATTTACAGAAGACTTTCGGATTATGGATTTACTCCACCACGATATTTTGTATTGATTACCGGAGTATGGTTATTTCTTTCCTGCATTTATTTCATCTTTTCCAAATCCAATAACATCAAACTCATTCCCATGAGCCTGATTATCTTTTTATTTTTAGGCACCATGAGTCCGTTTGATGCTTTTAATGTCAGCTCTTCCAGTCAATACAATAGGCTGGTAAGAAATTTGGAAAAAAATCAAGCACTTGAAAATGGTAAAATTAAATCTTCACTTGCTGATCTTGACTTTGCTGAAAAAGAATCTATCAAGGAAATGATTCACACTTTAGATGGAATGGGAGATCTAAAAAAAGTAAATGAATTGTTGAATGAACCCATTTTATTTGATACCATCGAGTTTTACGATACCCGCGATTTTCTATTCGGAAAATTGGGACTATCTTCCACAACTGAACTAAAGAATAATGCGGAAACCATTTACCTTTCTTCTGCTGAAAAAAACAACTACATTATTACCGGTTACCATTGGATGCATGAATTTAATTTGAACACCGGTGCAACGGATGGACAAGTCAGTCTGATTGAACAAAATGGAATGTTTCTCGTCCTCTCTGGCGAAACTAAAGATACTGTTCCACTGAATGATCTCCTTTCTAAGATCAATGAGAAATATCAAAAAACTGGAACTGATAATATTTTTGTCGCTCCTTTCGATGTCTCAACACCAGCTTATAAACATAGCTTGTTCATTAAAAATATGAACTATACAAAGTATGAAACGCGGTTAACTATTGATTATATCAATGGTGTGCTGCTGTCGGGAAAGAAATGAAGAGTTGCAAGTTGTAAACTTGCAACAACAATGATTGCAACAACAATGATTGCAACAACTAAGAAAATAACTGCAAACTGCCAAATATTAATACGCTCTCACATCATTGTGTTGCATAAAATTTATAAAAGCTGTATTCACAACTTTCACTCCTCCAGGTGTTGGATAAATTCCGGAGAAGTACCAATCTCCTGTATGATTTGGACAAGATCTATGAAGGCCTTCGATAGTTTGAAAAATGATCTCGACTTCTACATTATACTCAATCGGTGTAAGCATCTGTCCTATTTTATTAGAGATTTCTTCAGAAGAAAAGCAATCATATAAATCGATCAGATAATTTTTCATCTTATTGGATGGAAGATGCTGTTGTGCAAGACATTTTTCCAGTGTTTCTTCCAACAAATCTTCTTTGTTGTTATCATGCAACAATTCTACCATGGCACGGAATGCAATAAACTTATCAAGCTGTGACATATCGATTCCATAACAATCAGGATAGCGGATCTGTGGAGCTGAAGAAAGTACAATTATCTTTTTCGGATATAATGTAGAAAGTATATGAATTATACTATCCTTTAAAGTTGTACCTCTTACCACAGAGTCATCCAACACAATCAAAGTATCTTTTCCAGGTTGGACTACTCCATATGTAACATCGTAAATATGTGCAACCATTTTTCCACGCACTTTATCATTGGCAATGAATGTTCGCATTTTATCATCTTTCACAACCAGTTTCTCCATTCTTGGTTTAACCGCTAAAATTTTGCGGATCTGGTCGGATGATAAATTATCTTTTTCCTTAAGTAGCCATTGCGTTTTTTCGTGATTGAGATCATCGTGAATCGCTTCCATTAAACCCAGGAATGCCGTTTCAGAAGTATTTGGAATAAATGAAAAAACACTATGTGCCATGTCTTTATTAATAGACTTCAACACAGCAGGTGCTAATTCTCTTCCGAGATTTTTTCGCTCCTGATAAATGTCGACATCATTTCCTCTTGAAAAATAAATCCGCTCGAATGTGCATGATTTTTTCTCTCCGGGTTCAAGACACAATTCTTCTTTTACCTCACCGTGATATTTTATGATCAATGCATTACCTGGCTTTAATTCTCTGATCTCTTCTGCGCCAACTTCAAATGCAGTTTGCAAAGCAGGTCGTTCGGAAGCCATAGCAACGACTTCATCATTCTGATAATAGAATGCAGGACGAATGCCATTCGGATCTCTGAGGACAAATGCGTCACCATGCCCAATCATTCCTGCGATAACATAACCTCCGTCAAATTTTTTAGACGCTTTATTTAAAACACTACAAACATCGAGGTTTTTAAATATCAGTGGATTGATCTCCTGCTGTGAATATCCTTCTGGTTTATACCAATTAAAAAGTTGTTGCACTTCCTCATCCAAAAAATGCCCGATTTTTTCCAACACGGTAATGGTGTCTGATTTCAATTTGGGATATTGACCAAGAGTCACCAACTTATCAAACAATTCTTCGACATTGGTCATATTGAAATTGCCAGCAAGCACGAGGTTTCTACTGATCCAATTGTTTTCCCGGATAAAAGGATGAACAGTTTCTATGGTATTGTCACCATGAGTTCCATATCTTAAATGGCCAAGAAGCAATTCACCCATATAAGGCATATTGTCTTTGAGCCATTTTCCATCATTCAGTTGTTCTTCTTTGAGATGATCGAAATTATGCATAATACCCTCGAACAAGGATTGCAGATAATTGGGCGAATTGCTGCGTCTGCGGGAAATGTATTTTTTACCGGGTTCAATGTCGAGCTTGATAGTGGCTAATCCAGCTCCATCCTGACCCCGATTCCGCTGTTTTTGAAGTAATAAATGGACCTTTTGGAGCCCATAAAAACAGCTTCCATATTTTTTTTGATAATAGTCAAGGGGTTTCAGCAAACGGACCAAAGCCAGCCCACATTCATGCTTAATTTGATCACTCATACTGTAGGATAAGTAGCAAAGATAGTTGGAAAGATCTAGCTAACAATCGAAGTTGAACTTTTGTTAACTACCGACGGCCGACCACTGACAATTGAATATTTGCCAATGTTCAATATTATTTATAGAATCCACTAATAATGCTGAAACCCCACTTTTGATCAAAGAAAATGCATACCGACATTCTTTATCTTGTGATTAATAAGTTAGGTCAGTTAGTGCCAATTAACCACTAATTGTCGGTCGTCGGTGGTCGGTCGTCGTCGGTCAATTCTCCACTCATATCTCAGATCTCTTATTTACATTTGTCCTTCATTCCAGATAAATTTCTAATGCCCGACATCATTCATTTACTCAACGACCATGTAGTCAATCAAATAGCTGCAGGCGAAGTAATTCAACGTCCGGCGTCCGTTGTTAAAGAATTGATAGATAATGCAATAGATTCAGGTGCTACTGAAATTAAGTTGTTGATAAAAGATGCCGGAAAAACTTTAATTCAGATTAGTGATAATGGTTGTGGAATGTCACCTACTGATGCACGAATGTCTTTCGAACGTCATGCGACTTCTAAAATAAAATCTGCCGAGGATTTATTTTTAATACAAACTAAAGGATTCAGAGGAGAAGCACTGGCATCCATTGCTGCCGTTGCACAGGTCGAATTAAAAACAAAACCAGCTTCCGATAAAACAGGAACCCGCATTGTTATTACAGATTCAAAAATTAAATCACAGGAACCTTGCGCCTGCCCAACCGGAACACAGATCCAGGTCAAAAATTTATTTTACAATGTTCCGGCAAGACGGAAATTTTTGAAAGCAGATTCTGTGGAGTCGCGACATATTCATGATGAGTTTATTTACCAGGCATTATCATTTCCGGAAATTGCATTTACCTATCACATTGATGAGAATTTGATGTATCAATTAGCACCTGGAAATCTCAAACAGCGAATTATAGGTATCTATGGAAAAAAATATCAGGATTTTTTGATACCTGTTAGTCCTCAATCGGACACTATTGTGATCAATGGATTTATCGGTAAACCGGAAATTGCAAAAAAATCAAAAGGGGAACAAATTTTATTTGTAAACAGAAGATTTATCCGAAGTCCATATTTACAACATGCTGTCAGGTCATCTTATGAAAATATAATTCCACCTGAACATGTACCTTTTTACATTTTATTTTTAAATATTGATCCGGCACAAATTGATGTCAACGTACATCCAACCAAACACGAAATCAAATTTGAAGACGAACGATTGATCTATCAATTTTTAAAAGCTGCTACCCGATATAGTCTTGCGCAGTTTTCATTGACACCGCAACTTGATTTTGAAGAATCCAATCCAGGTTTGGATAGAATGATGAGTGGAGGAGGCAATCCATCATCATCACCACATCTAAGAACTAACTCACCTTTTCAAAATACAGGCAGTCAGGTATCCTGGGTGCAGTTGGTTAATCCGGATGGTGAGACTTCATTAATTCCAAAACATAATGCAGATGAAATTGCTAAACAAAATTATCAGGGTCAGGAATCACAAATTCCTTTGGAGACCGCCGATGATTCGTTTCGCATTGCACAATATCATTCATCTTATCTGTTGGTTCAACTCAAATCAGGAATTACTGTTATCGATCAACAGTATGCTCATGAAAGGGTATTGTATGAATATTACAAAAGCATTTTAAAGAAAGGCGAAACACAAATTCAGAAATTGCTTTTTCCACAGAATTTGCATTTAAGTCATCCGGATGCCATTCAACTCATTCAAATTCTTCCTCAATTGCAAAAAATGGGATTTGAAATAGAAGAGTTTGGCTCCGACTCTTTCGTCATTCATGGAATGCCGGCAATGTTGGAAGGTAAATATGCAGAACAAGAACTCATCATGCGCTTGCTCAACCAATACAAACTGAATTTAGAGTTTGAATTATCTTTGGAAGAAAATTTAGCAAGGTCAATGGCTATGAGCAGTTCGATAAAAAGAGGAAAAGCGCTAAGCGATGAAGAAATGAAAGCCTTGGTAGAGCAATTGTTTTTATGTGAAATTCCATACACCAATCCATTCGGCAAAAAATGTCTTTTTCATATGAGCACTGAAGACTTACAAAAAAAATTTAGCTAAACGTACATGATTCAAATTACCGAAGCTGTAAAGCATCTCATCATAATTAATGTCATTTTATTCCTGGCTTCGATGAGCATATTGGGAGATTACAAATACTACCTGTATATGTTTTATCCGGAAAGTCCAATGTATCAACCCTGGCAATTCATTACGCATATGTTCATGCATGGCAGCTTTGGTCATATTTTTTTTAACATGATGACTTTATTATTCATTGGACCCATGATGGAAAATGATCTCGGTACAAAAAGATTTTTGATCTATTATTTAGGTTGTGGATTGGGTGGAGCGATTTTACATATTGTATCCAAATTTATTTCGATTCATTATTTCAACAACATCGATGAAATAAATATTCCGGTAGTTGGGGCATCCGGAGCTATCAATGGACTCTTTGTTGGATTGGCATATCTCTATCCAAATCTTCCGATGAGTTTGATGTTTATTCCGGTTCCGATTAAAGCCAAATATCTGGCAATCTTTTTTATTGGTGCAGATCTGCTTTGGGGACTGAGTGGATATCATACAGGTATTGCACATTATGCGCATTTAGGTGGAGCACTATTTGGTTTTTTGATGTTGGTGTATTGGAGAAAACGTAAAAATCATGTTTGAATCTATTTATAAGGATCTTCGATACCGGATACAGACGGGTGGCTTTTGGTTGCGTACTATTTTGATTTGCATTGTTGTTTTTCTTGTTATAAATCTTGTCAAAGCATTTTTTACGTTCACCAATGAAGGTTTTCCCGGTGAGATTTATTACGACATCATTCATAGCATTAGTTTGTCATCAATTTTGAAAGACAATTTTATTTTTCCCTGGGTTTGGATCACACATATTTTTTTGCATGAAGGATTTTTTCATTTGTTGTGGAATATGTTATGGTTGTATTGGTTGGGAGCGATAGTTGAAGATCTGATAGGAAAAAGACATGCTATTCTGATTTTTTTTGAATCTGCAATTTTAGGTGGTATTTTTTTTATAATCAGTGCTACATTGTTTCCATGGTATAAAGGCATTGAAGTACATGCTTATGGAGCATCCGCTGCAGTTTGTGGTTTGTTGTTTGCTGCTGCGACCATCTCGCCGAAATATGAAATCAGCTTAATACTTATTGGCAATGTTCAAATAAAATACATTGCGTTGGTTGTATTAATTCTGGATTTACTTTTTGCGGGACAAAATTCAAACAGTGGCGGACACTTTGCTCATGTTGGTGGTGCATTTATGGGATGGCTTTATATTACTTTATTGCGAAGTGGTATTGCAATGGATAGTTGGTTGGATTGGTTTAAAAGCGACAATAAAACTATTACTCTATTTAACAAACCAACAAGTAAACAATTCAATCCCAAAAGTTCTGTTGGGACGATCAAAACACAATTCAGCAATAAAACGAGTAAACAATCAAACACACCTACGGTAGGCAGGCAATCTAACAATCCTCCCGTCATCCCTAAAGAAGAAAAACTAAATAAGATCCTTGATAAAATCAAGAACAAAGGCATGGATACGCTGACCATCGAAGAAAAAGAATTTTTAGAAAACATCAGTAAAGAATAACATGCTCCGCTTTATTCTTTCTCTCAATATTGTCTGGTCAGTTTTGTGTGTCATTATGTATTTTGTAGCGGGACTTGATCCTGCTAGTTTCTGGATGTTTTCAATTTGCAGTTTGTTCATCCCTGTGATTTTTCTGGTAAATATTTTATTTGCATTGTTCTGGTCAGTCTTTCATTGGAAATATATTTGGTTGCCGATTTTTACTTTATTAATTGGTTGGCATTCATGGACCTTACTTTTTTCTTTTGGAGAAGAAAATAAAAATAAAAAATGTCAACAGGAATCATTCACCCTGATGACTTATAATGTTTACGGACTCAAACAATTGAAAGATACTTCTGAAAGCAAGATGCAAATCAAAAAATCTAAATTCACAACTTTCATACGCGAACACGAACCGGATATCTTATGTGTTCAGGAAAATAATTTTTTTTCTGATGACATTATAAACAAGACGGGATTGTACCCATATTTTCATTATCTGATGCAACATGGTGCAGCAATTTATTCCAGGTATCCGATTTTGGATAAAGGGATAGTTGATTTTGGCACACGAACCAACAGTTGTCTTTGGGTAGATGTGTTGATTCAGGGAAAGAAAGTGCGGGTTTACAGCGTGCACCTTCAAAGCAACCGGATTGTAAAAGATGTAGAAATGATAACTGATGAGCAGGAAGAAAAAAACGCAGAAAAAATCAACGTGGTAAAACGGATTTTGAGAAAATACCGGAGTACTGCCATTATCAGGACCAAACAAGCAAGACAGCTAATGGAACATGCGGCGCAATCTTCTATACCTTGCATCATGGCTGGTGATTTCAATGATACACCTTTTTCACATATTTATAAATTGCTCACGAAGGGAAGAATAGATAGCTTTCTGGAATGTGGAGATGGCATTGGTACAACTTATGTCGGGGCTTTACCAGGATTGCGCATTGATTTTATATTAGGTGATGAAGAGATCATACAATTCTGTAGTCATCGGGTTTTGCATACGAGTTATTCCGATCACAATCCGGTATTGGTGAAGTGTTATGCGAAGAGGTGATAGATCTTCAAAAATAACTTATAAAAAAATTATTGCAAATTATTTCAAATAGAAAATTCTGGATCGAGGTAAATTTTTAAAAATTTAAAGCGAATCTTTATTTCGCTTTCAAAAATGCCTTTTCTCCTTTTGCAAGCAATTTGTTCGCTATTTTTTGTGCTTCTCCACGATTGTCGTAGTAGCCTACAACAGCTGAATAGTATTCAGAAGAACCGAATACTTTTTTGTTGGCTGTTTTATAACCCAATTTCTTTAATTTTTTAACCTGTTCATCGGCATGTCCGGGTACGATAAAACTTCCTGACACAACATAAAAGCCAGCTGATTTTGTTGCTGTTTTTGTTGCAGCTTTTGCTGAAGATTTGGTTTCGGTCTTCTTCTTGATCACAGGTTCAGCCTTCGCTTTTGTAGTATGGTCAGCCACTTTTTGAGCTTTCGGATTGGTATTTACAGCTGCCGTTTGTTCAGTTGGACCTACAGGTTGACTATAATCAATACTCGAATTATTAGTTGAAGGTTTGGTAACAGGTTCAGCTTGCTTGCTATCTAAGGCTTTTGTATCAGCGGCTTTAGAATCAGTTGTTGCAGGTGCGCCAACTGAAGAAGGCAATTGACCAGTCATATCGAGAATCATGCTATCCTCACCACTCAAAGCGGTCTGATTACTTAGATTCTGGTCCATAAACAAACTATCTACCATTTCTGCAGTAGTAGGTATGTCATCTACTGGAGTTTTACTCCTCTTATAAATGATAACCGCTATTGCAACCACTAGTAATGCGAGTAAAAGGTATAAAAGAATTCTAATTGCGTTTTTCATATGCTTTGGTATTAATCAGCCGCAAATATACAATATTTTATAGATTATTAAAAATTATTATATGTAAAATAGGAGGATTTGACCATTGATGACCGACGACCGACCACCGCCAATTGAGTGCAATCAATTTAAGATTGATCGTTAGTGTTGGAAATATTAATATTTTATAGTCTGCGGTCGGTGGTCAATGGTCGGCTGTCGATTCTTGATGCGTTAAATCCCTGTTAAATTGAAAATGTCATAAATAGGGAACTAAAACCTTCCGTTTAGGATTTGTTATTTTCGAAAAAATAAGATCTATGAAAAAATTTATAATTCAATTTTCAGCTGGGATCTTTGGTGGTATCCTGGTATTAAGTGCATTTCTTTATATCAACAGAGATCGGTTTTCTGGAATTGGTTCAACTCCAAATTTGGTCCACGCCGTCAATGAATCCGTTTATGTCAATGCTCCCCAAGATTTTACAGTAGCAGCTGAAAAAGCACTGAATGTGGTTGTGCAAATCAATTCTGAGGAAAGTGAAAAACTGGCAAAACAAAAAATGGAAGAGGTAAATCCGTTTTTCAGACAATTTGATTTAAGAGGTTTTGGATTTATGGATCCTTATGAACAAAAGAAAGGAAGTGGTAGTGGGGTGATTTATTCGCAAGACGGATATATTATTACTAATAATCACGTAGTGGAATTTGCCGACAATATAGAGGTAATCTTAAGGGATGGACGCAAATTCAAAGCTAAAAAAATGGGAACGGATCCAAGAACAGACCTGGCCGTTTTGAAAATTGAATCAAACAATTTACCCGTTCTGCAAATTGCCAATTCTGATGATATTAAAATAGGTGAATGGGTTCTGGCTGTTGGAAATCCATTCGGATATCTGACTTCAACAGTTACAGCTGGCATCGTTAGTGCAAAAGGAAGGGACCTCAATCTTTTAGACCAGCAAAATGATGATGATTACTATAATCCATTCCAAAACAGAAAAAATAGCCCAAGTCCAATGGCAGGAATTGAAGAGTACATACAGACAGATGCTGTTGTAAATCCTGGCAACAGTGGAGGAGCTCTTGTTGATGTCAATGGAAGATTAGTGGGAATCAACTCTGCAATTGCTTCTAAAACAGGATATTATTCCGGTTATTCATTTGCAATTCCCTCAAATCTCTTGGCAAAGATTATCGGAGAATTAATTAAAAATGGAACGTTCGAAAGGGGGCGTTTCGGGGTTGGAGTAGTCAACGTGGATGAAGAACTTAAAAAAGAACTAAACCTTAATGATGTTAAAGGCGTTGTGATTACTGAATTGGAAGAAAAAGGATCCGCAAAATTTGCGGGTTTACTTCCAAATGATGTGATCATTGAAATTAATAATAAACCAATAAAAACTGTGGAGGATTTACAAAAAGTTGTAGCTTTGTCCAAGATTGGCGAGACACTCTATACGAAGATCATTAGAGATGGTCAATTAAAGGAGATACCCGTCAAGATTAAAAAAATGATTTAAAAGAATTGTATAGTAGCCTTTTGTAGCTTTCTATAAAGTTGGTTTTTCGTTTTGTTTGAAGGTCCCGGCCATATTAATGGTCGGGATTTTTTTAGTTTACGATAAACGCTGATAAATCGGGGATGAGAGCACGATTTAACACAAATTATATTTACAGGATTAATTGTGCCTGACGATACCTATTATTTTCATTTGAATAATGTCAATGATTATGAATAGCTATCAATGGTGCAATAGTTTGTAAATAAATGACTCGGTACAAATGATTTTTTGACCTTTTACACCTTGATTTTATGAACACATTAAAAATTAAACAGGAGATCCGGTTTGCTTTTGAGCAACTTTTGAATCTATTTTATCCAAACTTGTGTATCGTTTGTGAGCATAGGACACATTCGTCTGAAGAGTTGTTTTGTATGGATTGCCAATACCATATTCATCCAACAGGAATGCATTTATTAAAAGAAAATGAATTTACGTCCCGGTTTAAAGGGAGATTGAATCTAATTCATGGCGCTTCTTTATACTATTATATTAAAGGAGGGCGACTCCAAAAGGCTATGGAGCTACTTAAATATAAAAATCGGCCCGAAATCGGATTACGACTTGGACGATTTTTTGGTAATCTATTAAAAGATCTTCCTGAATATGCAGAAATCGATCTCATTATACCAATCCCGCTTCATCCGAATAGAAAAATTCAAAGAGGTTATAATCAAAGTGCACTTATTGCTTGTGGTATTGCAGAATCTCTAAATCTGCCCGTCAGAGAAGATATCTTGTCAAGAAATAAAGAGACTTATACACAAACAGAAAAGAACAGAATGGAACGGAGTATTAATATGCAAAAAGTATTTGAACTTCAAAAACCTGATGTAATTAAAGGGAAGCACATACTATTGGTTGATGATATATTGACTACAGGTGCTACCTTGGAAGCGAGTGCAAACATTATTCAAAAAGCTGAGCATGTTCGCTTGTCAATGGTTACAGTTGCAATGGCTACATGACATAAGTTGAATACCAATTTATGTATGGCTTCATTCAATTCATAAATACCCAATTATTAATTATTGATTGAATTCATATCCTCTTGCGCTTCATGTTATCATAAAAGACTCTGTTGTAAATGTCTTTCAATGCAACATCTTTGGGATATTTCTTTAGCTGGGATTCTCCATAGAGAATCATGTAATTCGTTAGTTTTTCTTTTTCCAATGCAGCAAATACGCTTACCATTTTTGTTACCGGAGTCAGATATGGATTGTTTTGGCTAAATGATTTCTCTATTCCGGAAATTTTAGAGCTGTATTCATTTGCACCTACAATAGTAAAAAATTGCGATATAGATTTATTCTTGTAATTTTTTACTTCAACCAACCAAAGATATTTTTTATTTAATTGCAATAGGCTAGCAGGTTTTTTTAAGGTATAGTTGTGTTTATTCGTTTCTTCTGCTAAAATAATTTCCTTTTTTTCAACATCTTGTATCACCAACACATAACTGCAAGTATCACAACTTACATCCCAACTGAATTTTAATTCTTTATTTATTAGTGGCAATGCTCCTGGAAATGGAAATGCAAGCAATGGAGGCATAACCATTTCACCTTTTGAAATCGCTGCTATGGAGTTGCTGTAATATTCTTTGGATTCTGAATTGGGATGAGCTACAAAAAATGATTTGAAGTAATCCAGAAATGTAGAAAGTGTTGACTTTTCTTCTATTTTTTCAAATTTCAGTTCCTTAATAACAAATGTACCCGGTCCTTTAAGTTCACATTGATATGCATCGTCTTTGATTAGTTTGACAATGGCTTTATTGGTCAATACCAGAGTTTGTCCATCGCCAACAGGTCCATAACCCAGATTGATCGTTTTTTCGGCAAATCCCTTCTTATTCGATTTAACAGTTGTTTGGACTTCACCCTGTATGTGAATCACTGTGATGCCCTGAGCTATAATAGTATACCCCAGAAGTAATATGAAAGCAGAAATTAAATATCTCATCAGTCGGATTTTGTAGTTCAAATGCAATACAATGTTAAGGAATCTTGACTATACTATAGATATAACTATTTGAAGAATTAGTTATCTATTTAGTCGAAGAATTCTTAAGTTTCTTTTCAGTTTTCCACAATTTGGCAATACGGTGTTCAAAAAAAGAATCCAATTCGCGTTCATAAATAGTGAACAACTCAAAAGATAAAACGATGCATGTAGCCATAAAGAAAAATCCCAGTTTCAAGTTACAATATGAAAGTAAAATGATAGCTATACAAAAGCAAAATAGAAATTCCAAAAATTGAAAAGTACGGATATAAAGTCCTTGCATTTTTTTGTATCTAATAATGATCTGTGTAAAACAAAAGAAATTGATAAAAAATATTGAAAAACAAAGAATATAAATAATTGCATGCGGTATTTCATTGATAAATGATTTTTCCAAAAGCATGGAAATGATATTTGCATGAATGACTACTCCATACATATCGGGTAATGAACGGCCTGTATATTGTTGGTTGAGCGGAGTAAAGTACCGGTCACTCATGGAAAATGAATTCGCCGTCTCACCACAAAATCCGATCAATACAATTTTATCCGTAAAGTAAGCAGCATCATAAACAGAAGAGTCTGCAATAAATTTATCCATGTCCATTTGGATATAATGTACATTCCGTTTACTATTAATTGGAAACACCATGGATCGCTCGCCAGGTTGAATTCGCTTAAAATTGATCCATTCAATTTCGTGATCTCTTTTTTGTAATATCTCCAGCACAGTTGTATCCAGCATATTTGCCAGTTGTGTTGAAAAAGCAGGTTTTAATTCATTTTGATTTTTTAAAAATGGAACATAAGCCCGAACGCTGAATCCATCATTCGTTGCTAGGTTGACATATGCTTCTTTCAGTCCATCACTAAAAAAAGGAATGGAATGCTCATGGATACTTGTTGTGATGTGATGCGCTTTTTCATCAAGAGTATATCCAAGGACTATTTTGCCATTTGCTTTTTGCATTTCATCTCTAAGAAGGCTATCTGAGCGATTGTTATAAAGGGTATCCAAAATGAGATCCAAACCAATAGCTCGCGCACCTTTATTGTTTACAAGATTAATTGTAGTGGCTAATTTTTCCCTATTGGTGATGCCAGAATTTATAATTATTATTCTCTTCTCAAACAACTCCAATTTATTGTGATCCCTGAATTTGGAAAAAGCAATGTCCATGATATCGTGTTGCTTAATAGCTTCGCTGAATGGATCAATAAACAATTGATTAATGGGTAAGAGGTGTAATAAATAAAGCAGACACATGGAAAGTGTCGCAAAAATTGCGGCATGAAATGTCTGGCTGTATTTAGTCATTATATTTTGGGAAAGAAAGACCTGGTTTTTATACTGGTCAAAGATAGAAGTTTGATGGAATTATTCAAATGGTAATAAGCTGAAGCAAAATTTGGATTGAAGCACAAACCACGAATAGCTTTAAGCGAGGACACATAAAGCAACAACATTTTTCCCTTTATAAATTGTATTATTAAGCAAACATCAAAAATAAACTATTTTTCGTATTAGTCTACCTTCAGAATCAACCAGGTTTTGGTATTTTGTAGATCATTAATATTTAATAGATAAAATCCCGGATTTAAATTTTTAACATCAAATATCATCTGAGATGTTGTCGAACTTATGTTATGAATGATTTTTCCATTGAGATCTGATAAAGTTAATTGAACATTTTCCGGTAAATTATTTAAAATGAGATAATCCTTGCATGGATTTGGAAAGATTTCTATCTGATGAAAAATATCTGCTTCTTTATTTGCTATCACAATGTCTTTTT
>JAYVIT010000164.1:0-6064 GCA_043769965.1 Saprospiraceae bacterium | reverse complement strand
TTGAAACTTCATTAGCAATCTTCAAGAATACCGTTGCATTGTGAACAGTACAGAATTGTATTGTCCATTTTAATACTACTTGAATATGTAAAAACTGATTTATGAAAGCTAAAAAAACCGATTTAACCTTAGCGGACATCAATTACCCAAATGACTGCAAATCCAGGACTCGCCAACAAATGGCAGAGCTATTGAACCTTGGTCTTAGAACATTCGGAAGAGAATTACAAAAAATAAAATTCGACAATGGCGGTAAGCCTATCACTCCAAAGCAACAAATTAAAATTCTTAAAGACTTGGATTATATATAATGCTCTATTCTATCGTGGCAGGATTTGGCATAATTTGGCAGGATTTGGCACTTTGACTTTACAATTTGCTACTGTAATTTTGTGAATACATTTTCGCCCATTCAAGCTTAGCATTTAAATACTGTTATTTTTTACTTTTCACAGTGAAACAATCCGTTCCGATAGATCGGAAGACTGTTTCTCTGCTAAATATTTTTTAATCTTTAAATCCAAAAATAAAATGGGAAATCAAGATCTTACTCCGCCTGGCTTCTAAAGGCTGATTTATTTAATCGCTCCGATTACTTCTCTCAAGAACTAAAGAATCAAACCGATAACTTGACACCATAGCCCTTCGAAAGAAACAACCTAGCGCTTCACAAGATTCAATTGAATCAGCCTAATTGACCTAAGCATCTACCTTATTGAGATTAAGAATGCATTCGTGTTCATGGATGCAAGGAAATTTTAATGGTTATTTATTATTCATTTCAATTTTTAAATTATGAAAAATCTTTTAAATAAATTATTGTTATCTATTATATTGCTCGCACAAAGCTACCAGGAAATTATATCACAATCGTCATGTCCAATGACTGAGGATGTTGCTCACCCGCCTGAACCTTACGATGGATTGGAGTTGTCAGGGATTAAGTGTTTAAAAATTAAATTTCACTATTTTAACAACACTAATAATTTAATTAATGCACCATCTGATAATACTTTCAGAAAGCTATTGGCAGACCTCAACAAATTGTTTTTACCTGGTGAAATTCAATTTCATCTTGTTGAAGAATGCATAAATGTGCAGGATCACGATTCCGTAAAAATAATTAGGAGACTTAGTCAAGTAGATTCGGTCATACTTGATCAGAATCATCATGGCAAAACCTGGGCTCCATTTAACTATGTCCCAAATGCTATAAATGTTTTTATATTTCAGCAAAGTCTTCCTAATAGTGGCGGATTTGGATGGGGTCAATTTGATACCATCAACGAATTTTTGTACACAACTATGGATGCTAAAATTCTAGCCCATGAACTTGGCCATGTATTATCCTTATGGCATACATTTTCATTTACGACGAAAACTGATACTACTACCTGGGAATGTAAAGGGGGGTCTGCTACGAAGGGAGACAGAATCAGCGACACGGAGCCTGATCCCCAAAATATGGATCTAGATCGTGATAGTATTGCAGATGGAACAAAATGGGTGACAAATTGCATACAATCAAGTTCATTGACACCAAGTGTTAGGGATGGCTGTGGCAATACCACACTACCTTGGAAAATCCCATTTAGGAATATTATGACAGATTTTTATGGTAACGAATGTCGTGCTTCTTTTTCACAAGGTCAATTTTCTGCAATGCATCGAGAAATAGATGATTATTTTGAAGAATATCTGACAGAATGTGAATATGATACTAGTTTTTGCCATGGAAATATTACAATTTCAACCGACACAACTTGGACGAACGTTGTAAAAAGAATGTGCCCAGGATCAAGAATTACCATCACGCCGTATGGTTCTTTAACATTAGTAAATTCCACAATAACCAAAGCCCAAATAGATACCGCTTGTTCTGGCTTATTTGGTAATTGGGATGGCATTTATATTTCAGGAGGTAGTGCAAAATCAATTCCTCCACCTCCAGGGGGAGGGCCTTCCACAAATCCAAGAGGTTTTCTACATATAACAGCCAATTCGTTTATAGAGTATTCTGATAATGGAATTCAAGCACCAAATGGTTCAGGCGGAATTCTCATAGATAGCAGTACAATGCAGAATAATTTTAAGATGATTAATGTAAAAGACAAAGGGCAAAGGAGCTTTAGCTCATTTGAAGAAGTAGGTGCTGTGATCATAAGAAAGGGAAGCATGCTTTCTGCACCGAGTGATTGTTACGACACTCAGATCCAACTAGAAGGTGCACCACTCATCTTTGATAAAAGCACCATTACAAGACAATCCGGGGGCAGTAATGTTACCACCGGAATTAAATCTATGGCAGGTTCGGTTTTAATCAGAAATGGATCAAAAATTGAGAATTTTGCAAGAGGAGTAAATAAAGAGACTGATGGAACATATAAACAGGGACTAAACGGTTTAAGAATTTACGATAGCCGGTTTATAAGTTGTGAGGTTGCAATACGAAATAGATGTATGTATTCTTATATTAAACACAACTGGATCGACGGAACAGTTGATCAGGAAATGGAAAGCTATGGATTCTGGCATTCCAATAATTTCAGAAAATACCTCGAAATAGAAGCTCCTACCACAACTCAGCAGTTTGAAGAAAACAAATTCTATCAAAGCACATTAAAAATTCCTGGGAATCAGACATTGACAAACGCAATTTGCAATACTTGGGACGATGTTGACGTATGCGTCGAGGATAATAATTCTGTCGGTACTAGCATACCTATAAAAGCAAGCTGGGGTACTAAATCACTTAGTTCAGGAAATAAGCGTGCAGATACTTCTTCTACTTATCATTTTGTTTCTATTAGGACCAAAGAAATTACTAATTACCAATTTTTTAACAATCCATATTCTCGAATAACCTGTGATTATCAATTCAAAAGTGATGAAGCATTAAATAATAGATCAACTTGTAGTGATACTCTTCTCGCTCCACCTTCTGTAATCGGAGGAAATCCTAATGGAGAAACGGAATACAATGATGATGCAAATCATTCATCCTGGACAACTCAAGACTCTATGCGTCAAGTTATGGTTAGCGCATTGCCATATCTTTCAGATAGTCTAGCAGAAATTATGCAAACCAGAATTGCAGATGCTAAGGTTGGGATGGAACTTTGTGTTTTGAATGCAATGCAACATGCAGATTCTTCGATAATGGACGACGAGAGTTTTGATACTTGGTTATTCAGGGCTAATCCTAAAGCACCAGAGCTTACTCAAATACAGTATTACTGGCATAATTTATATTTTGATACTCTCCTTACTTATTTAGGAGACTTAAATCCCGCAGATTCAGCAGAATCAGTTGACAAAGATATTTTAGTATTAGCAACTGATTATTTAGATTCTTTGCAATTGGATAGCATTGATATTTATCACTTACCAGATACTACTCTTGTGTATTTAGTTGATTTGGCATATGCCTCATTTGAGGACTATACCAACATATTAAGAGCTTTCCTTAATATGTATTATAACCTTTACATTGACAATAACCACATGGAAGAATATTCCCGTATAGTCCCACCAAATAAGACCAAAGTAAATGATGCGGTGAATTTTATATTGTACCCTAATCCGACAAATGAATTTTTTAGAGTATATTCGCTCGATGGGAAGCATTACACCTTAAATCTTGAATTTTATTCAGTTGACGGAAAAAAACTTAAATCAATGAAAAGGAATACGGGTGAATTAATATCTCTTTTTAATCTAAAGGTTAATTCTGTTATACTTTTAAGATTAGAGGATTCAGCATCTGGAAATAAAGAAATTCTAAAACTTATTTTGAATAAAAATTAAAAGCGTATCTTTAAAATCAGTCTTGAGGCATCACTCGAGACTGATTTTATTTTATAACATATGAAAATTTTACTTTTTGTTTATTTTTTAAATCTAAGCAATATACTTTTTGCCCAGCCATATCAGACCTTCAATTTGACGCCTGATATTGGAGCCTATAAAAAAAACTCACAATTCTTTTTAGTGATGTTAGATTCTCAAACTATCTATATCATTGGTGAAGAATTATTGGAAAAGACTCCAGGGGGTCAATTAAAAACTGAAAACCATTTCACTAAGTTTGATTACCAAGGTAATCTATTAAATTCAATCATCTTTCAGGATACAGCTCTTTCGAGACCTTATTTTCTTGCTAGTTTTCCTATCACAAAAATTAATGATAGTATCTACTATTTATTGTTAGCTACCATAAATGATTTTTCTAGAACTTATTCAGATCCCACTCTAATAAAATTTAATACTAAAAATGGAAAAATCCAGCAAAAGCTAATTTTACGACATCCTTTAAATTTAGATGAAGGCTTCGCTTACCGGGCTATTTCTTACGATTCTTTGCACAAATCCTGCGTTATCGGTTTCCAGACTTACATTAATGATTATCCATATATTTATATTTATGAATTGGATTCTTCTTTCTCTATTTTGAAAATAACTAATCTCCCAAAATTTTCTTTATACACAATACCTGATTGGATTGAAAAAAGAACCGATGGCACATATGATCTTGTATGCGATTCTCACGAGTTTAAAAACGGACTACCAACAGGATTAATAAAACTTACTTACATTAATGCAGATAGTACAGGCCGTGTACTTAAAAAGAAAGATCTAAATATTTCTCAAAATATAGGAATGGTTTCCGGCGAAACTTTTACTATTTATCGTAATGCTGATAAAACATTTAACATCAGCGCACTTGAATACAATACAAATTTAGATAGAACCGCACCCTGGGCTTTACATGCTAGTTCCGAGTTCGATACTATTTATTGGATAAAAAGATTTTACGAGTACTCTGAAATAAAGCAAGAAAATCCAGATTATTTGATTAATCGTACGGTTTATTCTCATTTTGATTCAAGTTTTATAACTGTGGGAGATATAAATGAACAAGGAACTCAAAATAGTTATGGATTGATTTTCAAGGTAACAAAAAATGGAGATAGTTTATGGACAAGAAAATATCTACCTGCTGGATTTGGAACGGATAGAGCTTTATGGATGAATTTTTATCAAGTCGCTATTTCCCCTCATAATACAATAATTGTTTGCGGAAGAGTTTCGGACGTTTTAGAGCAGGTAGTTAAAGGCTGGTTACTGCATCTTGATAAAGACGGCTGCCTAGTGCCAGGCTGTGGTGAGATTGTTAAGAATGAAAATATACAAAGCGGAAAAGAAAAAGCTTTTAAGATTTATCCGAATCCTGTTCAGGATAAATTTTATATTTTAAGCAGGATTGCTTCTAATGATAATTATAAAATATCCATTTGCAATCTTCAAGGAAAGAAAATCAAGGAAACGAAAATTAAACCGGAAGTTGGTGTACAATATATTTTTATGATTCCTGATGATCTTTTGTCAGGAACATACATCTTTAACATTTCAGATCTAAAAGGAAAATTGATTCAAGAAGAAAAATTGATTATTCAGAAATGAAAATGTTATTGTTTTCCTGCTTTATAAATTCGAATGAAGTCTAGTTACCAAGTCGGTCAAAATCTCCACATAAAATTTGACAACTTTTGGTTTGAGATAAACATCCCATCTTCCACACAAATCAATTCGCGCACTCCCTGCCTGCGGAAGGCAGGCGCGATCCATCCGCGCACTCCGCGATTTCATCAGCGCCCATCCGCGATCGGCTGAGCCACAATGATATATTGATACTGCAACATCCGGTCATCCGAAAACAACAATTCATATCCCGCATCTAGTAATTCTTGTTCGACTTCAGATTGGGCCAATCTGTTTTTTTGAGTTGGACCTATGGGTGTTAGTTTTTTCTTGAAGTCGACAATCATGATTTTGCCATCGGGTTTGAATTTATTTCTCAAATTTTTCAGATAATTTACCCGGTTCGAAATCAGTGTATAAGTATTCGATATAAAAACAATATCAGCTTCATTGGGATTTAATTTTGGATCATCAGGAGTGGCAAGTCTTGCTTCAAATTTATTTTGCAATTCCGGTTTGTAATACTTTTTTTCCTGGTTCATCATTTGTATTAATTCAGGCTCTATGTCTATTGCAATGACTT
>JAYVIT010000163.1:0-4186 GCA_043769965.1 Saprospiraceae bacterium | reverse complement strand
TTTTGAAATTTGCTCCGAACGAACGAGTTCATTGTCGATTTCCAGGATTTGAAACTGAAATGTGTTTGTATTGCGATTGAAAATATTCACTCCAATGATTTGTTCTTTGCCCGAATCAATTTGAGCTTGTTTTTTTATAGCTGTTTCTTCGATTCGCATTTTGGGCAAGCCATTAGATATGGCTTGAGTCATGCCTCCATTGGATTCAATTTCAGCGATCCGTAACTTTGCTTGGGTATAAAGTTGATTAGTTAAAAATTCTACATAATATGATCCACCAAATGGATCTACAGTTTTTGGAATAAATGTTTCATGTTGAATATAAAGTTGGGTATCTCTGGCAATTTTTGCGGAGAAGTCTGTTGGTAGAGCAATTGCTTCATCCAATGAATTTGTATGCAGGGATTGTGTTCCACCAAATACTGCGGCCAATGCTTCAATGCACGTTCGGGTGATATTATTAAACGGTTCTTGCACAGTTAAACTCCAACCAGAAGTTTGGCAATGCGTTCTCAATGCAAGTGATTTGGGATTTTTAGGATTGAATGAAGAAACCAACTCTGACCATAGTAATCTGGCTGCTCTCATTTTTGCAATTTCCAGGAAAAAATTCATTCCAATTCCCCAAAAAAATGAAATCCTTGGAGCGAATTCATCAATATTTAATCCTGCTTTCAATCCTGTCTTTATATATTCCAATCCATCAGCTAATGTATAAGCCAACTCCAATTCGGCAGATGCTCCCGCTTCTTGCATATGATAACCACTAACGCTAATGCAATTAAATTTAGGGAGGTACCGTGAGCAATATTCAAAAATATCAGCAACGATTTTCATAGATGGTTCTGGCGGATAGATATACGTATTGCGAACCATAAATTCTTTTAAAATGTCATTCTGAATTGTTCCTGATAATTGATCTGATGAAATATTGTGTTCTCCTGCAGCTGCGATGTAAAATGCTAGAATTGGAAGTACTGCACCATTCATGGTCATTGAAACAGAAATTTGATCAAGTGGTATTTGGTCAAATAACAACTTCATATCCTCGATGCTATCAATGGCTACCCCAGCTTTACCGACATCACCACTCACTCTGGGATGATCTGAATCATAACCTCTGTGAGTAGCAAGATCAAATGCAACAGAAAGACCTTTCTGGCCAGCTGCTAAATTTCTTTTATAAAATGCATTGCTATCCTTAGCATTTGAAAACCCAGCATATTGCCTGATAGTCCAGGCTTGATTAATATACATGCTTGTATATGGACCTCTAAGAAAAGGGGCTATTCCTGAAACGTAAAATTTTAGATCTTCCGGAAAATCAGATGGCGTATAATATTCTTTTATGGGTATCGATTCAAATGTGTCTATACACACTTTTGAATCTCGTAGCTCGGATTCTTCACGACTCCATTTGATATTTTTAATTTTTTTAAGATCCATTCCGAATAATCTAATTCAATCGTTTTCTATTGTGATACCATTTGCTATCATTTTGAATAGACGTTTTTATTTTTTTTGTTTCGGTCAAATACACGAATAAACCTGTCAATGCCGCAGCTTCATCTTCATCTGAATCATTTATAGTATTCAAGTAGTCTGCATAGTATTTTTCAATGAAGCCAGTATCAATATTTCCACTGACAAAATCAGGATGTTTCAAAACGAATAATCCAAAATCAAGAGTGGTTTCTATTCCTTCAATTTCAAAATCTTCAATCGCTTTTTTAAGTTTATTAATTGCATTCAATCTATTTGTGTCATGAACGATCAGTTTGGCAATCATTGGATCATAATGAATCGGAATTTCCATTCCTTCAGTATAACTGTCATCCAATCGATAATCTGTGCCTTGCGGAATTTTGTATTTTGTAAGGGTACCTATGCTAGGCATGAAATTATTTGCCGGATCTTCAGCGCAAATGCGGAGCTCTATGCTGTGTCCATTTATTTTTAAGTCTTCCTGTTTAATATATAATTTTTTTCCTTCAGCAATTTCAATTTGTAATTGAATGAGATCCAAACCGGTAATCATTTCTGTGACACAATGTTCTACTTGTAGGCGGGTATTCATTTCTAGAAAATAATAATTCATCTTTTCATCTACTAAAAACTCGACGGTACCAGCACCTACATAACCACAAGACAATGCAAGTTTTAAAGCATCTTGTCCCATGCGATTGCGGATGTTTTCAGTTAAACAGGATGAAGGTGCTTCTTCGATAATTTTTTGATGCCTCCGTTGTATGCTACATTCTCTTTCGAAAAGATAAATTCCATTTTCATATTTGTCCGTCAGCAATTGGATTTCGATGTGTCTTGGTTTTAAAATATATTTTTCTATAAAAACAGATCCATCTCCAAAGGATGCCATCGCTTCATTGGAAGCCATTTTCATTTGGTTTTCCAAATCTGTTTCTTGCTCAACTAATCGCATTCCTTTGCCTCCTCCACCTGCAGAAGCTTTAATCAGAACCGGATAACCCGTATTTTTTGCTATTCTTTTTGCTTCATCAAAATCCTGAATGGCTTTATCTGTGCCAGGCACCAATGGGACACCCATTTTTTTTGCGATTTGTTTAGCTTCAATCTTGCTACCCATTTGCAACATTGCAGAAGCTGGAGGACCGATAAAGATTATTTTTTCCTTTTCAACAGCTGCTGCGAATACAGGATTTTCACTGAGGAAGCCGTATCCTGGATGAATGCCATCAACTTTTGAAGTTTTGGCAACTTGTATAATTTTATTTATGTTGAGATAAGAATCTATTGAAGCAGATCCACCAATATGATATGCTTCATCTGCAGCAATTGTATGTGGAGCATTTGCATCTGCGTCACTATATACCGCAACAGTTTGGATTCCCATTTTTTTAGCTGTGCGAATAATGCGCAATGCAATCTCTCCACGGTTGGCTATTAAAATCTTTTTAATCATATTATATCTTTTCTTGCAATTCTATCCACAATTTTGCTGCAATTTGTTCTGTGAGGTCTTCTATAAAATAAGCTCCGGCAGTTGGGTCCCAAAGTTTAGACAAATGAGACTCTTGTTTTAAAATATGCTGTGTGTGTATTGAAGTCTTCAGCCATTGCACATCAGTTTTTGTTGACTTATTGTCGCATGGAGGAAGCACTAAAAAGTCAACATTGGATATTGAAGCAGATGTTGCCATTGCGGCTAATTTGAAAATATTGGAATGTACATCCTGATTGAGTGCAGATTCATCAATATTAACTTCAAAGTATGGCTTGACTTGTAAATCAAAAATATTCCAAAGTTTATTGATGACTAATTTTAAAGCACGTATTGAACAAATATTAAGCAGGAAGTCATTGGTAAAATAAATTTCAAATACAATATTATTTGGATTTTTAGAATTATTTGATAAATCAATCAACATCTGTGCAAGTGTGTTTGTCCAAGTTTCAGAATTGAAAGGTGGGAATGCATAGTTTGAAATTTGATTTAACAAAAAGGTATTGTGTTTGGAAGTATTGCTGCATTGAATTAAAGTATGAGCGTTCGAAAAATTTTGACTGATCAACTCGTTGCAATTCAACATGATTTCTTCCGATGGAAAACTCCATCTGGTAACTAACATATCAAGATAAATATTTTCAAAGAGTTGGATGAATGAATCAATGCTCAGATTCTTTGGTAGAACAATATGAATATATTCTATTCCATTTTCTAATACCAGATTAAGTTTGGTTTTTAAATTCAGGATATTTTCATTTTGTAATTTGATCCCAATTTTCCAATCATTATTTTCGCTATTATTTTTATTGATATGACCTTCCTGCTTTACATCTGTTGGGAATGCAAATGATTTAGCAAGAATACCTTCTTCTATGTTTCTGAAGTATTCTGAATCTCCAAAATTTGGATTATCTTTTTTTACTTGATCCAGCCAGGAGACTTTCGTTTGTCTGTTCCAAATTTTAGTGTCCTTAATTTCCATCAGGCTTTATCATCAAATAGTAATAGAAGCTGGTTTTTTTCAACTTTGTCTGATTTATCTACGAGTATTTTTTTTATCCTTCCATCATGTGCAGCTTTTAAAATATTTTCCATTTTCATGGCTTCTAGAGTGATTAAATGATCTCCTTTTTTAACTTCATCACCTTCTTTGACCAAGACATTCAATACAAGTCCTGGCATTGGTGCAACAAATGAATC
>JAYVIT010000162.1:0-6539 GCA_043769965.1 Saprospiraceae bacterium | reverse complement strand
TTTTGAACATACTGTATGGAGGATATGAATTTTTAAGTTGACTGAGGGATTTATTATTCTTAGCCATGTGTGATAAGACCAAAGCAATTCCTACCAACGCATCCCTGCCATAATGCAAATCCGGATAAATAATTCCTCCATTCCCTTCTCCACCGATAACTGCATTCACTGCTTTCATTAGTTTAACAACATGAACTTCACCAACTGCAGATGCAAAGTATTCTCCACCTTTCGCAATAGTTATATCTCGCAATGCCCTTGATGAAGATAAGTTTGAAACCGTATTTCCTGGTTTAATGTCTAATAGATAATCCGCAACGGCAACTAATGTATATTCTTCTCCAAAATAATTTCCGAGTTCATCCACAAATGCCAAACGGTCCACATCTGGATCAACTGCAATTCCTAAATCAAATGAATTTTTGGTGGCATCCAGTATATTAGTTAGATTTTCTGGAAGTGGTTCTGGATTATGTGCAAAATCACCAGTTATATCTTTATTGATTAGTTGATAGCTGATGTTCAATGCATCAAATAAGACTGGTAATGCTATTGCAGCAGTAGAGTTAATACAATCTGCAATAACGCGATAATTTTTAGATCGTATCAGATCAACACAAACTACGGGTAATTTTAAAATGTGTTCAATATGTCTTTTTATCGAATCATCATCGATTGTGATTTTACCTAATTCCAAGACTGGTGAAAAAGAAATTTGATCTTCTTTTACCCATTTTAGAATATTCATACCTTCTTCTGCAGAAATGAATTCTCCTTTATTATTTAATAATTTGAGAGCATTCCATTCTTTTGGATTGTGACTGGCAGAAAGAATTATGCCACCATCGGCCCGATGATACGTTACGGCCATTTCCACAGTCGGTGTAGTGCTAAGCCCGGTTTGTATGATATCAATACCCATAGCTTGTAAAGTAGCACACACCAAAGTTGAAACCATTTCACCGCTAATTCGGCCATCCCGACCGACTACAACTTTCGGCCTGGGGTTCTTGGCTTTTAAGAGTTTAGCATAGGCTGAGCTAAACTTCACGAGGTCTATAGGACTAAGATTGTGACCTGGCTCACCACCAATGGTTCCACGTATTCCCGAAACTGTTGCGATTAAGCTCACACCTATAGTTAATTGAACTGCAAAAGTATTAATTTCGGGCCTAATCTGATTTACGGATTCAACCAAATGATATTTAATGAAAGAATGGTTTGAAGATTGGTTCGATACAGTCTATTATAATGCCTTATATAGCAATCGAAATGAGGAAGAAGCTGACCGTTTTGTGGAACGATTAGTGGAGATGCTTCAGCTTGAAAAAGAAGCAAAAATTTTGGATCTTGCTTGTGGTAGAGGTAGGCATTCGATTGCATTGAATGAACTTGGATTTGATGTTACAGGTATCGATTTGTCATTCAAAAAAATTGCTGATATTCTTCCATTTCAAAATGATCGATTGCATTTTTACCGGCATGATATGCGGCATATTTTCAGAATTAATTACTTCGATTGCGTTTTTAATTTCTTTACCAGTTTTGGCTATTTTGAATCGCATTATGACGAAAAAAATGTAGCATCTGGAATGTCAGCCAATTTGAAAAATGGTGGATATCTGATAATCGATTATCTGAATGCCGAATTTGTCAGGCAGCACCTTGTTGAAAGAGATGAAACCAATACAAGTGATTATAATTTTATCATTGAAAAAAGGCTGGAGGATGATCGCATTTTAAAAAAAATAACTGTCATAGAAAAAGATAAATGTTCTATTTTTTATGAAAGGGTAAGAATGTATAGTCTTAATCAAATGATTCAATTGTTTTCCGGTTATAATTTGACATTAGAGAAAAAATATGGTAACTATAAATTAGAACCCTATAGTGAAATGAATTCTAAAAGAATGATTTTGGTATTTAGAAAAACAACAAATTAAGATGCTTCAATACCTGAATCGATTGGATCATAAATTGTTTGAATTCATTCAATCTAACCTTAGAACGGATTTTTGGGATCCTTTTTTTCTGGCATTCAGGGATAAGTATTGTTGGATACCATTATACATTTTCCTGATTAGTTGGATATTTTTCAGTTATGGTAAATCAGCATGGAAAGTAATCGCTGTATCACTTGTATTGATCACCATAACAGATCAATTAAATAGTGCGGTTATCAAAAAGCAATTTAAGAGGGACCGTCCGTGTATGGAGATATATTTCAAAGATCAGTTTACGCCGTTAATAAACTGCAGCGGTGGATATAGCTTCCCTTCATCACATGCTACCAATCATATGGCACTCGCCACCTTATTATTTTTTACCTGTTTTAGTAGGATGAAGAAGTGGCGTTATCTGCTTTTGTTTTGGGCAGTTTTAGTAGGTTGGTCTCAGGTTTATATAGGAGTGCATTTCCCATTGGATGTGCTAGCTGGTTGGATGGAGGGATTTGTTATTGGGTATTTGCTTTTTTTGGGGATGAAACATTTATTGAAGTGGGAAGAGGAAAAGTTTAATATGACCACCGACGGTTGACCGCCGACCGCCGATTTTTAAATTTTAGTATTGGCTCTTGATTGAAAATATTTTTTCTTGATAACTACAATGAATCATTGACAAATTTTGCTTGTTTTATTATTATCGGCCGTCGGCGGCCAGCCGTCAGCGGTCGTCTCTTCATCCTAAACTAAATTCTCCCTAAATGCGTTTACAAGCTTTATGATAAGAAATGTATTTATTCCGCTTATATTCCTTCTTGCCTTTGAAAATTCATTTGCACAAAATACTGAAGAAGAGTTTCTTAAAAATTATGAAGCGAGAATTAAGTTAGATCGCATTAATGATGTTTATATTCCAAAAGATTTGAAGGATGCACTAAAAGAATTGGATCGGTTGACTGATGATAAAGCTGCTATGAAATTAACAACAAGTCCGGAAGATACGATCGCAAGTAAATTACATTTCAGTCTTGGACGTTGGATGTTATTGCATTGGAGTTTGGAAGAAGGTAGTCGATTGTCGCATCATTTGAAATCAAAAGGCTTGAGTTTTCCAGACGATATGATGGATTTTCTTATACGGTGTTGGTACAGGCATTTAAATAAACAGCCATTGGATGAACATAAACTTATTCAGAAATATATCATTAAGCGAAAAGAAGACTTTTTAAAAAAAATGAATAGTATTGAAACAATACGTATCGAGCAAAAGCTCAAGCAAAAGAATTGATCAATTGCCAGTCTTTTTAATTTCTTTAATCTTTGATTTATAATCGCAAACGAATGCGCAAACACCCTTGAAATCAAGAGTTTAGCTACATTGTCAAAATGTGTTAACAATGCACATAATGTTGATTTTTAAATTATAATATTTGTTAATACTTAAAAATCTTTAGCTTTGCCAGATTTTTTAGATAAAAACTGGTGATGAATGGCAAATAAACTATTAATAGTTGAGTCCCCCGCAAAAGCAAAGACAATAGAAAAATATCTCGGTAAGGATTTCAAAGTGAAATCAAGTTACGGTCATATTCGCGATCTGGATAAGGGCTCTAAAGGAATTGACATTCAAAAAAAATTCAAACCCAACTACATCGTTTCTCCTGAAAAAGTGAAAGTTGTAAAAGACTTAAAGGAGTGGGCGGCAAAAGTAGATGAGGTTTGGTTAGCGACTGACGAGGACCGCGAAGGTGAAGCCATTAGTTGGCATCTATGCGAGGTGCTTGGTCTTGATCCAAAAAAAGTAAAACGAATTGTTTTTCATGAGATCACTAAAACAGCATTGCAGCAAGCAATCAAGCAACCCAGAAATGTCGATTTGAATTTGGTGAATTCACAACAAGCACGAAGAGTACTTGATCGACTTGTGGGCTTTGAATTGTCAGAAATCCTGTGGAGAAAAGTAAAAAATAAATTATCGGCAGGAAGAGTTCAATCCGTTGCTGTTAAATTAACTGTAGACAAAGAACGGGAAATTAAAGGATTTGACTCTGAAGCATTTTTTAAAGTCGATGCATTATTTCTTACCACTGATCAAAAAAACAAAGCGATTATAAAGGCAACTTTAGATCACCGTTTTAAAGTAGCATCAGAAGCTGAAGAATTTTTAAAATTATGCATTGATTCCAATTACAAAGTTGATGCAGTCGCAATTAAGCCATCCAAAAGAAATCCGGCTCCGCCATTTACAACTTCAACACTGCAGCAAGAGGCGAGTAGAAAACTTGGATTTGGTGTCAATCGAACCATGAGCAATGCACAGCGACTTTATGAAGAAGGTTGGATCACTTATATGAGAACAGACTCTGTCAATCTAAGTCAGACAGCTATGGACGCAATGGCGTTGGAAATCGAAAAGCAGTTTGGGCAGAAATACGTTCACACCCGTCAATACAAAACAAAAAATGCTTCTGCACAAGAAGCTCACGAAGCGATACGTCCCGCTTACATGGATCTGAGAAATGCAGGCAATGATCCAGATCAGCAAAGATTGTATGAATTAATTTGGAAGCGTGCAATGGCATCTCAAATGTCTGCAGCAGAATTGGAAAAAACGGAAGTGGATATTTCAGTATCTAATAGTGCTAAACATAAATTTGTAGCTATTGGCGAAGTTTTACTATTCGATGGATTTTTAAAATTGTATCTTGAATCTTCAGATGATGAAGATGAAGACACAAGCAGCATCTTGCCGCCATTAAAAGTAAATGATATTTTGAATTACTCCAATATTGTAGCAACCGAAAGATTTACCAGGCCACCATCAAGATATACTGAAGCGAGTCTTGTTAAGAAACTCGAAGAACTTGGCATTGGAAGGCCGTCTACTTATGCGCCTACCATTAGTAAAATTATGGAGGAGAATAGGGGATATGTGGTAAAAGAAAGCAGACCCGGGGTAGAAAGATCCTATCAGGTGATCCGCTTGGAAAATCAAAAAATATCAAAAGTTAAAGAAACAGAAATAACAGGTGCAGGTAAAAATCATTTGTATCCTACAGATCTTGGTATGATTGTTTGTGATTTTCTTGCTTTGCATTTTCCGGAGATAATGAATTATGGTTTTACTGCAGAGATTGAATTGGAGTTTGATGAAATTGCAGATGGCAAACTCGATTGGGTAAAAATGATTGATGAATTCTATTGGCCATTTCATAAGAATGTGGATGTGGTCATGGAACAAGGTGAACGAGCAAAAGGAAGAAGAGATTTAGGAGTTGATCCGGTAAGTGGTCGCAAAGTATTAGTGCAGTTAACGCGTTTCGGTCCTGTTGTTCAAATTGGCGATAAGGATGAGTTGAAGGAAGATGAAAAACCGATTTTTGCAAACTTTAAACCGGGACAAAGTATGGAGTCCATCACGTTTGAAGAAGCGATGGAGTTATTCAAGATGGCAAAAGATCTTGGTAAATATGATGGCCAGGATGTTACAACTGGTGCAGGACGTTATGGACCTTATATTAAATTTGGTGAGCAATTTATTTCCATTCCAAAGGAAATTGATCCGGTTGAAATAAACAGAGAACAGGCCATTCAATTGATAAAACAAAAACAAGTTGAAGATGCTCCTATCGGATACTATAAGGAGTTGCCAGTAACAAAAGGCAAAGGTCGTTTTGGTCCTTTTGTAAAATGGAATGGAATGTTTGTAAATGTGCCACGCAGAATCGATTTTGAAAAAATAAAAATGGAAGAGGCCATCCCCCTCATTGAAATTAAAGAGCACAAAGAAGCAAACCGGTTTATTTTAAAATTTGACGAAGAAAAAATTACAGTTGAAAATGGACGCTGGGGTCCATTTGTAAAATTTGGAAAAAAATTAATCAACATTCCTAAGAAGGATGGTGAACGGGTAAAGGCTGAAGAAGTTGCAAAAATGACCCTCGATCAAATCAAAGCCATCATTATAGAACAAGTGCCTAATGCATTTGCGACAAAGAAAAAAGCAGCAGCTAAAACTGAAGCAAAGACTACAACGAAGGTACCGGCAAAAGCCAAATCAAAGAAATGATCGCGCTTGCCTACCGCAGGCAGGGATTGCGCGGATGATTAGTGGATGACACTGATTAAATTACTCTAATTGTGTAAGGAAATTCTCTACATCTTTTTATGAGCGCCACACCCTAATTCACCCTAGATTTTGGGCTAGTTGCTTTATAAAATTTGTACTTTAGCCTAAATTTTTCATTGTATAAAAAGTAGCACTGCAAACAAATGGGAGGACCTGGTTTCTAATGCTGAGAAGTATTTAAAGCAAATGGAACAAATGGATAATGAAAAATTATCTAGACATTTTGATCTGTTTCACTAGCAAATGCAAATGGCATATGAGCAGAAAAATGAGTGGGCTTATAAGCTTTTATGTGAATATGAAACGCAAACATTAATTGCTCGTTAAAAGAAAAATTTATAATTTTAAACACATTCATTCATAGATATGCCCGAATCCCAAACCATAGAATACAAATCCACCTGGCGGGATGAATACCTGAAATGGATCTGTGGTTTTGCAAATGCCAATGGTGGCACTATTTTTAT
>JAYVIT010000161.1:0-4752 GCA_043769965.1 Saprospiraceae bacterium | reverse complement strand
TGAATGACCAAGTTTTGATAGTGTATACCAAAATATCTTTTAAATCTTTTACTGCACTCTTACTAATGGCATAACGAATTTAATTTAGAGTGCCTTTGTTTGAGATTTTCTAAATGCGTTTTAGAATTAAAATTCGTTGCGAGATCACTTTTTTGACCTTCCTCAATTGCATTTCTTAATAAGAAAGCTTGGCTTCTGCTTTTCCAATAATCTTAGCCCCGCTCGAATTGCTTCACTTGCGGAAGAATATCTTCCGGACTTAATTCCTTTATTAATAATCTTTTCAAAATGGTTTTCAAGAATTACAGAAGTATTTTTTGACATAATAATATGATCAAAGACAAAAGTACCAATAATTGGTATCTTTTTTTATCCTCATAGATAATTTTAGAACTGATGCACCAAATTTGTTAGACCTTCTAGCAGATTGAATTACAATTATTCAATTCCCTATTCATGCTACTTTATAGTTTTATAAACTACTCTATTTCCTTCATTCTCTACAACCAAAAAATATATCCCTTGCTCCAAACTCTCAATCTGATTATTATTTCTTGAAATTAATTGTCCCTGAACATTATAAATAAAAACTGACTGTGATGATTGAACTAATGCGTCAACTTTATTTAATTCAATTACACCAGGATTCATCGCATTCAATCCTGGTAAATCAGAATGTAAATTTCCCGGATAATTTTTACACGATTTCCAATACCGGCCATACCAGCTGCAATCGCCCTTCTGCACTTCAACGGTAAGTGTATTGTAATATGGACCCATCATCATGACGTATGCACCAGAACCACCAACTGACCATTTGATTTTATAATTTGAAGGATTGATTAATGTGCCATTGGTTTCAAATAAACCGACAATATAATTACAAGCATCGCTACAAATGGATTCACAGATAGAAGGTGGAAAATTGAGATTGTGCTCAAGATCATAATCATCTTCACAAGATGAAAGGATAAATCGAATATCTTCACATGGACCGGTGCATTCTAAATTTGAAGAATCAGTCAGTACCCGCTTGCAGATATCAGCGTATTCAATTGTTTTTGGTACATTAGGTTTCCAGGAATACATTTTTGAAGTAAGTGTGAATGCTCTGTTAGAAGTGAGTAGAATTGGATTTTTTTCTGTAAGTGAATAAGTAGGATTGTTTGGATTTTGTTTGACATCCCAAAATAATTCATGAACTCTCTGCTTCGAATTTATCAAATTCCCATAAACATCCAGAGCTGCAATTTCAATCATTCCATTTGGCAAACAGGTTTTTCTTATACTAATTGCACAAGGATCACAGACATTTACATTTACAGAAATCGTATCCATTCTGTTGCAATTTCCATCAAAAGAACTAACAATATATTTTGTATCTACAACAGGACTAGCTTTCGGATTTGGACAATTTGTGCAACTCAATCCATTAGAAGGAGACCAAATATATGTGACAGAAGGATCAAATGATTTTACCAAATCAATTGTGTCGCCACTACAAATGGTGTAGGATAAACTATCAAAGACAGGCAGATTCGAACTAATAGGAATGTTTAGAATGAAAGTATCTGTGCAGGATTCTTTGGAATGCACAACCAACTGAACCCTTGCAATACCGGTATCTGTAAACGTGAAGATCGGATTTTGCAAATTTGAATTTTGAATCACCGAATTAAGAATTACTTCCCAATCCCATTTATTAATCATAGAATACTGATCGGATGATTTATCCACTATTTTAAGTTTGATTGGAAATTTGCATCGTTCCAAACTGTAATTAAAATTTGCTTCAGGTACAGAATTGCAAAAGCGTACATTGATTTGAAAATCTCTACGCAAGACGGAAAGCAATTTGCCATTTCGATATTCCATTACACAATATCCGACTAAATATTGCGCAATGATGTTTACTGCAAAACCTGTCATCAAACCTGTTTTTTGATTGATCTGAAGTGGAGGATTTCCACCAATCATATCATTGATGCTATATGGAGGTTTGAATTCTACATTATCATAAGGTGGTGAAGATGGAAATTGGGGTTGTGGATTAATGGTATCAGCTCCTAAATTAGGATCACACATAAAATAAACCAAAGAATCTCCCTCGGCATCAAAAGCTTTCAAATCAAATTCAATGGGTTGACCACCGCAGATATATATTGGTGGATAAGGACTTAATTTTGGACTTGAGTTACATATCCGCAATGCTTCCTCTGTAATTTCAAGTGAATAGGTAGCGCCCGTACTCAATGGAAATAAAATATTGCGAATGGTAAAATTTCTGCAACAGCGTTGATAGGCCAAAATATATCCGCCGCTTAAAAATGGCAGTCTTAATGTTTCTCTATATGTCGTTGTGTGCACACATACATCACCACCAATAATACCACAACTTTCTGCCAGAAACTCATTAAGAGTATCATCTCGTCTATAAGGCATGCGCAATCTACCGGATTGCCCTAAACCGGTTTGCAAAATTCCCTGACTATCAAATATTCCAATATTGGCCGGATTGTCAAAATTCGGTTGCCCATTGATACAATCCCGGCGTAAGGTCAGTGAAATCTCATAGAGGTCTCCACCCAAACACTTGTAGGTGAAATCTCCACCAACTATATGTGTTGCAGTCACCGGAAACGGATTGATCAGATAAATGAAAATAATAGCTAAACAGTTGTTGATGAACAATTTGAGCATAGACCTTTATTATTTACCTTTGCAAAATACAATGACATCTTCATTTAATGAATAAATGAGCTAGATAAACAAGATCCTTTAACGTTTGAATTTGTTGTCAAAGAATTGAAATATAATTGTTTCATTGTTAAATTGCCTGCCTGCCGTAGGTAGGTTAAATTGTTAAATTGCTAAAATGTTAGATGCCTGTCTATCGGTTGTTGGTCTAATTGCTTGCCTATCGCAGGTAGGTTAAATTGTTTTTCATTATCTATGGTTAATGAACATGTTACCCCGCAATGCAAATAAATAAGAATAAAAAAATCAAAATAAACCGCTATCAAATGAAAAATTGTATCAACCTGTTTTTGTGCTTCATTTTTTGTCAACTTATACTTGCACAAGACTCAAAAAATAAAGTCGCCTTAAATGAAAAGGATCTCATTCAATTAACCATTCTTCAATTCAATGACTTCTATGAAATTTCTCCATTGGAAGGAGGCAAAACAGGTGGAGCTGCTAGAATTGCAACCATTCGCAAAAAATTATTGGCTGAAAATCCAAATACATTTACTGTACTATCCGGAGATTTTTTAAGTCCAACTCTATTGGGCACTTTAAAATATAATGGCGAACGGGTTAATGGAAAGCAAATGATTGAAGTGCTGAACAAAATTGGCGTAGACCTCGTAACATTTGGCAATCACGAATTTGATATCGACGAAGCATCTTTACAAAAGCGAATCAATGAATCTGCATTTGACTGGGTATCCAGTAATGTAATTCATTTAAATAAAGACACGGCACAATTATTCTATAAAGAAGCCGATGGTAAAAAAGCGGATATTCCAAAAAACCGGATTATTAAATTTAAAAATAAAAATGGTAAAGAAATAAGAATTGGCATAGTTGCTCCATGTTTACCTGCCAACAAAGTAAAGTACGTGCATTATGACGATATCTTTGAAACTGTAAAAACGGAAATTGAAAAATTGCAAGGCAAAGTTGATTTTATAATTTCATTAAGCCACTTAAGTAAAGATGACGATTTAAAAATGGCAAAGATGTTTCCGAAAATAAATTTAATTCTCGGTGGACATGAACATGAGAATATGAAATTTCAGGAGGGCAATACCATACTTACCAAAGCTGATGCTAATGCCAAAACGGTTTACGTTCACCGAATTTCTTATAATAGCCAAAGCAAAAAAATAAATATAAACTCCAACCTGGTAAAATTGGATGAAACTATAATTCCTGATCCGGAAGTAAATGTAATAGTTGAAAAATGGAAAGCGATTGAAAATAAGATCGTACGCGAAATGGGTTTCGATCCGGATGAAGTACTGACTAATCTTTCTACGCCCTATGATGCGCGTGAAGTCATCCTTCGAAATGAACCAGCAGCATTTTGTGAAATGATTTGCAAAGCCATGACAAAAGGGACTTCACTCACTCATTGTTCAATAATGAATTCAGGAAGTGTAAGAGTCGATGATATTTTAAAAGATAAACTATCTCAGTATGATATTCTTCGCTCACTTCCTTTTGGTGGAGGTGTCATCGAAGTGGATATGCGGGGTACTCTCCTAAATAAAATTCTCGAAGCAGGCTGGGCCAATAAAGGTGCCGGTGGTTTTCTGCAATGGGATAAAATTGTCCGGGATAAAGATGGCAAATGGTTTGTTGGAAAAGAATTACTCGACGATAAAAAAACATACCACGTTGCCATGAATGATTTTTTATTGACCGGATTGGAATCGGGACTTGAATTTCTCAAGAAGGGCAATCCCGATATTTTAATTTACTATCCACCCCGAAAAGATGATCCGGATGATTTGAGAAATGACATCAGAATGATCGTGATTGATTATTTGAAGAAAGGGGGGAGATAAGTTCTCAGTTGGCAGTTATTACATGTTGTTTAAAAAGGATCAAGTTAAAAAGTCGGGGAGTAAAAAATATCTTATTTAATTTTACTGAATTAGGCATTTAACTTACTTTAAGCATTTTGTAAAATGCAGGTTTATGATCCACCATACGCACCATCAGGTTTTCAAAAATATCTCCTTT
>JAYVIT010000160.1:0-2036 GCA_043769965.1 Saprospiraceae bacterium | reverse complement strand
ACACCAAATTGAAATCCAATAACCCCATGCCACAAGAAAACCGGAAAAATCTCCAAAGCCTTTACGTGCATAAGCATAAGGTCCGCCATCTGTTTGTGGAACCAGCTTACTTAAATTTGCAAATACTTTTGCAAGCAGGATTGCACCTATTGCTGAAAAAAGCCAACCAAATAAACTAATGCCCCCATAAGCAGCCAAAGCAGCCGGCATCAAGAACACACCTGAACCTATCATGTTGCCAACAACTAATGAGGTGCTGGTCCATAAACCCAATTTGTTTTTTTCGAATGGAATATCTGGCATCTTACAGATAATTGTTAAATATGAAATGATTCTGGATTTTGACGATTATCCCAAATCCTATGAATGATTATTGAGTTTTCTTTGATTTGGTAAAATAGAGAGTAATCTCCGAATGGCAGGCAGCGAATGGACTCTATTTCAGTTTGTTTACCAAGTAAAGGGTGCGTAAGCAAACTTTCAGCTTGATTAATGAAAACACTGTTTAATGTTTTAGAATAGCGTTTTGAAAGTGTTTTTTCTTTCCAAAAAGAAAGTATCGAATTTCTATCTACTTTTGCTGATGCTGTCCAAACTAATCGTTTAGCCATTTTTGAATTTCTTTATTTACTTGGGCATGAGAGTATACACGTCCTTTTTTAACATCATCCATTGATTTTTTTAGAGCCTTTTTTTGTTCAGGAGTGAGTTTAATAATTTCATTCATATCTACATATAGATCGAGCATTTTACCTACATCTTTTAATATATTTTGATCATTTAAATTTTCTATTTTTTTAATGATCTGCTTTTTCAATGTCATAGTTGTCATAATGAATAAATTTTGACAAATTTAGACTAAATAGTTAATATTTCTGAAATTAACTCAACGATTCAATGATTGAGAAGGATGGTTAGTTAATAGTTACTTGGATAAACATCAGAACTTCAATTATTAAAAACCATCGTAATGCCTTTAATTCTAATAATAAATTCATCAAAGCTTTATCTGTCTAATCACTCTCACCTTATTATCAATTTCCAGTTTTATAATAAAGACACCTGCAGGAATATATAAGTCATCCAAATGAATTCGCTCGATATATTTTCCATATCCTCTGCTTTCATTAGTAATGATTCTGGAAATTACAATTCCTTGCAGATCTAAAATGGAAAGATTAATATTCGCCTTTTCATGAAGTTTAAAAGAAACAAATGCATAATCACAAGCAGGGTTAGGATAATTCTCAAAACTAAAAATATCATCTGAATTATCCTTTTCATCAGTTGACGTAATGATATCTTCCAGTCTTGTGATATCTGTCCATATACTCAGCATTCCATTATTTAATCTGGTCCATATTGGTCTGATGATTCCATTATGCGCTGTAATATTTGTATAGTCACCAAAAAAAACTCCGCTATTCGGATAAAATGGTGATTGACTTATTTTGCGATTAATAAAAGTATTACCACCATCAATTGAAACTGCAACATAAACATCTGTCGAATCATCTGAGTAATTTCTTCGATCATAAAAAACAAAATACAAATACCCATTGGTTTGATCAATGCACATCCATGTAAAGAATTGTTGCTTTTTTGAGTTATCATCATTCACTTTTTTGGGAGAGGACCAGGTTTGACCGCCATCAGTAGATTCAACCAGCCAGATATCTGTATTCGAACTACCATTTCTTTGATCGGACCAGTTGATGTAAATAGTACCGCGATGAGGACCATTGCTTACATCACAAGAAGTAATTGGTAAACCATTGGCTCGATAAATACCTGAAATGTTATAATCCCAACCACCTGGAATTTGAGTAACAAATATTTCATTATTGAGCCAGGTCTTTCCTTGATCTAATGATTTATTAAAAGTCAATCCACTCGGTCCGGCCCATGCGACATAAATTTCTCCATTGGGTCCGACGGCAGGCACTGCACCTTCTACAGTATCATCGCGATCAATACAATCGCCTGCAACTTTATTTATTCTAATTGGAGTTGACCACGAATTACCCGCGTCAACA
>JAYVIT010000159.1:0-2863 GCA_043769965.1 Saprospiraceae bacterium | reverse complement strand
GTACTACCAGTTTTTATGATTTTACCCGGGAGGAAAATATTGGGAAGAAAATTTATGTGTGTAGTGGCTCAGCATGTTTGACTGCTGGAACCCAAGAAGAGTTGAAAGCAAAATTAGCACAATATTTTCCTGCAAGTGAAATTGGAGAAATGTGTTGCCTTGGTCGCTGTCATGAAAATCATGCATTTCATTTTGACGGTAATAATTATTCAGGTCAGGCAATTGATGAAATAGAAAAAATTAAAACGGCAAAAAAGAAAATACGGGATAAGTATAATGTGAAATCATTAGGCACTTGTATCTTAACTGGGGAAGATCCTAATCTTGATGAAGCAAAAAATATTTTGGGTACTGTTTTTAAAAGCCCATCAGAAAAAGCGTTAGCAGAAATTAAAACATCCGGACTGCGGGGAAGAGGTGGTGCTGGTTTTCCAATCAGTATAAAATTAGAGGGCTGCTCAAAATCGGCTGGTCCAAGAAAATTTATTGTTTGCAATGCAGATGAAGGTGATCCCGGATCATACTCTGATCGATACATTCTCGAGCAACAGCCTTATTTATTATTATTAGGAATGCTCATCGCCGGATTTGTCGCCGGTGCAGACAGAGGTGTAATATACATTCGTGCTGAATATCCTGAATCCGTCGATCGAATGAATGAAGCAGTTGAAGAGATTCGCAAACTTGGTTTTACAGGAGAAAAAATATTTGACTCTGAATTTAATTTTGAATTCAAAGTAATCAAAGCGCAAGGAGCTTATATCTGTGGTGAAGAAACTGCATTGTTATCTTCCATCGAAGGACAAAGACCTGAAGTTAGAGTACGACCTCCATTCCCAGTCCATGAAGGATTGTTTAGAAAGCCAACTGCAGTCAATAATGTTGAGACGCTTGCCAATTTGTATTACATTGTAAAAAATGGTGGAGCAGCATATGCATCAATTGGAACCGCTAAATCAACTGGAACAAAACTGATGTCATTAGATGGATACTTTCTTCGTCCCGGAATTTATGAAGTGGATATGGGTACTCCATTATCTGATGTTGTTTATCAACTCGGCGGTGGATTCAAATCAAAAGTAAAAGCATTGCATATTGGAGGACCTTTGGGAGGATTGATTCCGATTCAAAAGATTATTGATCTTACTGTGGACTTTGAATCATTTGCAGGCAATGGATTTATGTTGGGCCATGCATCTATTGTTTCAGTTCCGGATAATTATCCAATGATTGCATATCTCGAACATTTATTTGCATTCACTGCACATGAAAGTTGTGGAAAATGTTTTCCCTGCAGATTGGGTTCTGTTCGTGGAAAAGAAATGTTGCAAAAAGCGCAAAATGATTCAACTTATAAAGTAGATATTGAATTGTTGAGAGATTTATTGGATACATTAAAACGGGGTTCGCTTTGTGCATTAGGCGGAGGAATTCCACTTCCTGTATATAATGCGCTTGAATATTTTAAGGAAGAATTAAAGGAACATATAGAAATGTAAGAAAGAAGAGGCAAGTGGCAAGAAGCAATTAGCAAGAGGCAATAGGCAAGAAGCAATTGGCAAGAGGTAATAACAACAATAAAACAATTTAGCAATTTAACAATACAACAATTTATTCATGCAAGAAGCATTTATAGTAGCAATGAATCGAAGCGCCGTCACCAAAGCAAAGAAAGGTGGATTTCGTTTTACACGTTCTGATGATTTGGCAATTGCCATTATAAAAGGACTGATGAATAAAATTCCTCAGTTGACTGCACATGATATTGATGACGTCATTGTTGGTTGTGCAAATCCAGAAGGCGAACAAGGATTGCAAATAGGAAGACAAATTGCTTTGCGAGCATTGGGAAAAGAAACGGCAGGTATGACTGTAAACCGGTATTGCGCTTCTGGTTTAGAAACCATTGCTATTGCGACAGCAAAAATCAGAGCAGAAATGGGAGATTGTTTTATTGCTGGTGGCATTGAAAGCATGAGTATGATACCAATGGAAGGATACAAATTAGCGCCAAATTTTACTGTGGCTAATGAACATCCTGATTATGTGGTTGGAATGGGATTAACGGCAGAAGCAGTTGCAAAAAAATATCATGTAGGCAGAGAAGATCAGGATCTTTTTGCTTTGCGCTCTCATCAGCTTGCTGCTGCTGCACAGGACAGTGCATTTTTTGCAGATGAAATTTCTTCAGTAGTTGTTCATGAAATAAGTCTCGATAATGGTAAGCGAATTGAAAATGATTATGAGATAAATGTGGATGAAGGCATTCGAAGGGACACGACTTTGGATTTATTAAAAAATTTAAAACCAGCATTTGCTTTGAATGGAACGGTTACCGCAGGCAATTCATCTCAAACAAGTGATGGAGCCGCATTTGTAATTGTGATGAGTGAACGTAAAATGAAAGAACTGGGATTGAGTCCGATTGGTCGAATTGTTTCTTGTAATGTTTCTGGTGTTGAACCTATTCTCATGGGAATTGGTCCATGTGCCGCCGTTCCCAAAGCATTAGTTCAAGCTGGATTGAGATTATCTGATATTTCTGTCATCGAATTGAATGAAGCATTTGCAGCGCAGTCATTGGCAGTCATTCGCAATCTCGATTTGAATCCGGATATTGTAAATATTCATGGTGGAGCGATTGCACTGGGGCATCCACTTGGCTGCAGTGGTGCACGATTGACAATAACTGCATTGCATGAATTAAAAAGAAGCAAACAGAAATATGGCATCGTAACCGCTTGTGTTGGAGGAGGACAAGGAATTGCCGCGGTTGTTGAGTCTATTTTGTAATTGCTAATGGAGAGAATAGCGAATAATGAGTAACGAATGATGAATTTAGAATTGTGAGAATTCTAAAAAA
>JAYVIT010000158.1:0-2556 GCA_043769965.1 Saprospiraceae bacterium | reverse complement strand
ATGTAACTCTTATTCTGTTACCTTCAATCCTATAGTTCGCTTCAGACCAGTTTTCTAAAGTACTATTTACTATACTCCAGGGTTTAAGACACAGGTCCTTAATTGCAAATTCAAATTGAAATCCATCAACAACTTCGCTTTCAGCTGGAAAAAGCTCCAGCATTCCATTGTTAATACTATAAATGAGATTTACTTTATTTGGATTTTCGAATTGCAGATTGTTTGCTTTAAAACTGTGATTTACATCTCCCAGTTTAATTCCCAGTAGTTCAATGGTATTAATACTATTATTAGTTTCTAAAAATATTTGTTTACAACTATCCATTTCACCGAATGGATTCTGGGGATTTGTAAACGTATAGTTCTTATCTATAAAAAGATAACTGTCCTGATTCGGAATTTCTGTAATTTGACCAAGTATCAATTTTCTAAGCCAGGTAATATCTTTGGTTGTTATTTTTTGATTCAAATCAACATCAGCTGCAAATAAATCCAATGGACTATTTAAAGGCACCAAGCCTAATAAATGCCGTTGAATTTTTATTATGTCAGCAGTGCTGATTCCATCCACAAAATTTTTATTGCAGCTTGAACTGAATTCTACTTTTTTATTCTTTGGAACAAAATTATAATTGAATACTCCTTTCTGATCAGTAATGACATGACTCACTATTGTATCGTATGAAAGAGTTACATCAACATCTTTGATAGCCTGATTATTATTTGTTAAGACCTGGCCCGTGACCTGAACACTTTGCAAACTGGTAGGGCATAAATTATTTACATCCACAATATTAATAAAGGTGATCACCTCACTACTATTCCCTGAAAGGTCCCACACAATTAGATGAATTATTCTAAGACCGAGACTATCACAGTTGAAAATTCGTATGGTATCATTAATATCATTCGAAAAGGAAAATCGGAGATCTGAATCCAGCGTACAGTTATCTGAACTTTTTGCATTGAACAATGGAGCAAGTATGCTTACCATTGGACCAGCCTGCATTTGAATCAAGCTGCTTGATAATCCAAATATTGCATTTGCATTGGGTGGCTTAGAATCAATTATTTCAAGAATTATCTCAAGCCTTCCGGTATTATGGCAGGAATCATTGGCATAATATTTCAGAAGATGCCTTCCTATGGGATATGTACCACTAGCATTTCCTCCCAGGCCTGTTGCATCAATTTGACCATCATTGTAATAATCTACTTTATAATTTATAGAAATATTTAAAGACGATCCACAATCATTTGCAACAACTGTGGGAAGATTTACGAGTCCGGGACTACAGAAAGGAGATTGAATTCCGATGATGGTATCATTTAATCCTGTTAGCACAGGAGCAATGGTGTCCATGATTTTTATTTCCTGCACATAATTATAATACCCATTGCTACTTATTTTTGGATTTGGCAATAATCCAGGATTGTATTTACACCAATCAATGACTTCCCAGTATCTCAAAATTTTAGCACATACACCGCCTCTATCAAAATTGTATTTTTCATCGCGATGTGCAATTAAAACATTTGCACATCCATCTTCGATAATTTGCGGAATTCCTGCATTAATGGTGTCTGAATCAATTCTGCAAGCATATACAATTTTATGAGCTGGCCATAGTAATTGATTTGGATCCAAACCATTGAATGTAATTACTTTTAAAACTGTAACAACTTGAGTACATGAAGAAATTTGTCCGTGCCGGTCTGTTGCTATAAAAGTTCTTCTTATTGTACCTGAACCACAGGCATCAAGGTTGTTATTAATTAAAGTTTGCAAAGAGATTGCTCCGCAATTATCTGAAACAGCCGGATTCGGATTTAGTGCAAATAAACTATCAATGTCAGCGCCACATTTAATTGTGACATCGTTTGGACAATCAATATCTGGTGCAATTTTATCTTTCACAAATGCCTCAACCATACAATCGACAAACCTTCCGTTAAGTAATGAATCATTAACCGGACCAGCACCAGGATAGATGTCATAAACTCTAAGGATTACCATAATCGATGTAGAATCTACATCTTCACAACAAAATCGTATTTGATCATCAAATGCATTTCCAGGATTTCCAGGATTAAAACAATTATAACCAACCGGAGGAAACATCCTTTTTACTTTGAAATAGACATGCCCACAACTATCTGAAGAACCTGCATCAAAAATCGTTGCCGGTGCGTCCAAATAACCATAACTTGGAAGATTCATGGTCATCTGTGGATTGCAGATTACATTTGGGCCGATCGCATCATAAACTGTTACGAGCATCGAATCAATTCCATCGTTTCCACAATTATCTGCCACCGTAAAATACACTTTGAATACTCCAGTGGTGAAATACATACTTCCACCATTCGTGCTTAATGAATTGAAAACACTGTAGGTTGTGAAACTTAAAGGGCCAGGGCATTGTCCATTAAAACTTGCTGGCGCAATAGTCAAAAGTGTATCGCATCCAGAAGATCTATTAATATTGATTGTGATATCTGCAGGTGCAGTTACATTTATCCCTGCTGTAGAATAATTCGCTTTGAGTGCACCGG
>JAYVIT010000157.1:0-4134 GCA_043769965.1 Saprospiraceae bacterium | reverse complement strand
CTGCTGTTTATGATATTTTCCATCCACATTCTGTCTTTGATCCGTGTGCAGGTCATGGAGATCGTGTTATTTCTGCCATGTCACGATCTTATATAAATTCCTATGAAGCATGTGAACCAAATGTGAAATCCTATCAAGGTATTTTAAATGCGGTACAAAAATTCCAAGGAACAAAATCTATTGATTTACACTGTTGTCCGTTTGAGGAATTTTCATTTAATCGAACCTATGATTTGGTATTTACAAGTCCACCTTTTTTCGATGTTGAAATTTATAGTCATGATGATACACAGTCTATTATTCGTTATCCAAATCAAAAGAAATGGTACGGTGAATTTTTATTACCTATGTTTTTGAAATGTTGGACACAAATCAACAGCAATGGTCACATGGCTATTTCCATTAATAATGTGTATAATCGATATAACAAGAGAATGCAATTTTATTGTACAGAACGACTTGTTGCCGATTTAACAAAGTTGTGTCAAGATGCGGAATATTTGGGAGTTATTTCTTATGGACAAGAAGGCAAACGAATGGAACCAATTTTTATTTGGCATAAGATTACAAAATAAATTGTTTTCATTTTTTTTTGTAATTCTAGTTATTCTTGAGCAATTCTTGTAATACATATTTAGCATAAACAATGACCATCTATAAATCCCCAACTTGATTCAATTTCAAAATGCATTGTTTATTGAGAAACTCTTTCTTGATATTCTGAAACAGTGTGCCTCGTCTTGGAAAAGAATTGCCGAATCCGACAATTTACAAGGACGTCGTTTCGAGTCTCGTTTCTTGATCGTTCGGATTTCTTTCTTGCATTTTTTAACATCTTGCTTTGGAAAATAAAAATCGCATTCAAAATCTTGTATATTTTCTTTTTTCGCATAATCTGGTACAGTCATTCGATTAAAAGGATTAGAACATATTTCATGAGGTAAATCACAATAACGTTGACATTCTTGAAAACTTCTGTTTTGATAAGGATAATATGATCCAAAACCATTCAAAATAGCTACATAATTATTGAATTCTAAATCACCTTCTGCTTCAACAGTAAAGTAGTATTTCTTTGAAACTGCGACTAGAATTTGACTTGAAGGTTGCATTTTTAAAGGAGGATTGCGAAGAATGCATTGGTCACTTGTTCCATGGTTATAAGAAATTATGTCATTTGTTCTTGTAAATGGAATGGAACACCAAGTTGAAGACCCGAAATCATGCAAACGATTCAATTCATCTTCAACAATCTTCCATGCTTCTGCTATTGTCTTGACACATTTTTCGCCATATGGAAAATCGCCACAATGAAACATAACTTGGAACATGGCTCGGAATTCGATTATGTTTGCTGAAAATATGTTTTTTCTTGGTATCGGGGATCTATTAAACTTGTTTTTTTTTCATTATTAAAAGATTTATGTCATGATGTTTTTTTTTAGTAAAAAATGGCCTTCATGTACAAGGTAATATTAAGCCTGAATATCCTAACAAGCATTCTTATATTGGATTTATGTCCATGGCTTTCATTATTTGTGACCTTGGCATTTATTTATAAGTGATGAGTATTATTCCATTATAATACTTGGTTTACTGTCCGGAATTACAAGTGGATTAGGTTTACTACAATTATATGAAGATCCAGAAATTTGGTTTAAATTTATTCAAAAATTTATTAAAAATTATTTGAATAAATCCAGTCAATTACTAAGATCAATGACCTAGATCGATGACCTAGATCGATGTCCTAGATGTGTAAATGGGAGATTTTTGAGTTTGTGACCTGGAAAAAACATAAATTAAAGCACCAACTACAAATAGTGCTCCAATTACAATTACCACAATTGCCCAGATTGGAAATGCATCATCTGTAGTTACAACTACAACACCATTAGAAACTAGGATGGATTGTGTCTCTGTAGAAGATCCGGAATCATTTGAAACTGTTAAAGATACGGTAAACGTTTTAACTGTGCCTACATTGTCATTTACAAATACATGAGTAGGATTTTGTGTTGTGTCCAAGACTGATTCATCTCCAAAGTTCCAAGACCATGAAGTTGGTGTTCCTAATGAAGTATCCTTAAATTCGACAGTTAGTGGAGAAGCTCCAGTTGTAATGACACTTGTAAATCGAGAAATGGGTGAATTTGGATTTGACCATAGAGCCAGAAGAGCGGTTCCGATGGGAGACCCATTTCCTGAACAAGCATCCCAATCTTTAACAGCAGAATAGGTTCCATTGTTTCCAATTAAAATATCATTAAATGCAGTAGTTGTAGCACGATAAATTACAGGATGAATAAATCCAACATTTGGTCTGGATTGGGCTTTTAATGTTTGATTAATTCTTGCAAACATTCCAGCATAAAATGGACTTACAGCAGATGTTCCTCCAACAATAATATCACCACCTTCAGCAGCTGAATAAATGGCATAACCTGTATTTGGATTAGCAGTAGCAGCTACATCGGGACTTCCTCTTTTTCCTTCAAATGGATAATCAGAATTATCAGATTGATAAGTAGGAACAGAAAAATAAGCACTCAACCCTCCACCTGTTGCTGATGTTGTCGAGTTGTTATTACAAACAGTTTCTGCGGTAATTGTGGAACCATTGGCAACAAGTGTTGTACCTCCACAACTGACAACATAGGGAGAACTGGATGGAAAATCCAAGGTATCAGAACCTGTTCCATCTGTGGAACCTCTATCACCAGATGCACAAAATACGGTACATTTTCCAGCATTGGCAATTGTTTGAAATAATGTATTGTATGCAGTTTTATCAGTTGGCGACCATTTACTTTCTGCTAAACCCCATGAAATACTGATAATATCACATTGATCATTAATTCCTGCTTTTTCAATGGCATTGTAAAATCCTTCCATTGAATTGGGTGCAAAATACATATTAATGGTCGCTTCTGGACACATGACTGCGATTATTTGCAAATCCAATTCATTTTCTACATCTGCACCCGAATCCCCAGTGCCTGGAGAATTTGTAGCTAAATCTACAGATACATCAGTGATGCTTAAACTTGTTGTTGAAATTCCAAGATCCGTCAATTTCTTTTGGACGTTTGACAGCAAGTAGCCTCCACCCAATTCAATGATTCCGATTTTTTGAGTGGCACCGGTTCCTGGAGGTACTTGATAAATATCCATCAATTCGGTAATTTCAAATCCACTCGCGAGTCTTGGTTTAAACAATTTTTGATCTGTTCTTCGGAATGCTAAATGTGTGGCATTTTGAGATGGTAAATTACTTAATCCAAAAATATTTACAACATTGATTGGCATTTTGAAATCGGAAACTTCATGGTATGATTTCTTGTGCTCATCTCGGAATTCTGTAAATGTGCAATGCAATAGTTTTGAAAATGCACTTGCTGGTCCTGCAACTTCCATACTTTTTGCTTGACCGATTTTCGACTCAAGACCAACATGATTACATTTCTTTTCCAATTCCAATATTTGTTTGTGACTTGCAAATTTGTTTAGAATCCATTTGGTTTTTAAATTGGTATCGTGAGCTAAAGATCCAATGAGATGTAATTTTGTTTTGGATGTTTTACATAAATCCCAAGCATCTGATACTTCATTTAAACGATTCGATGTTTTAGCATCAAGAGACACTGCTTTGTCGGGATGCTTTTTAATTTGTTTCTTTTGCCTTTTAGGGATAGTTTTAATGGGTTGCTGGACCTTGACGGGTTCAGATACAACAATTGGTTTCTCGACTTTGGGTTCTTGAATTGTAACAGTTTCTGGAACAACAATTGGTTCTTCAACCTTGACAGGTTCCTCGACTTTAATGGGTTCTGCAACTACAATTGGTTCTTGAACTGTAACTTGTTCGGCAACTTTAATGAATTCTTGAATTGTAAGAGGTTCATCAACTTTGATGAATTCTTGAATTGTAACAGGTTCTTCAACTTTAATGAATTCTTGAATTGTAACAGGTTCCTCGACTTTAATGGGTTCTGCAACCTTCACAGGTTCCTCGACTTTCATGGTTTCTTGAATTGTAACAGGTTCATCAACTTTGATGGGTTCTACAACTGTCACAGGTTCCTCGACTTTAATGGGTTCTTCAACCTTCACAGGTTCCTCGACTTTAATGGT
>JAYVIT010000156.1:0-2520 GCA_043769965.1 Saprospiraceae bacterium | reverse complement strand
AATCTCTTCACTTCATAATTCATCATTCGTTAATCATTATTCGATATTCTGCTAATTTGTTCAATATCAATACTTATAAAGGAATAATGAACACCGATTAACGAATGATGAATTATGAAGTTTTTAAAGTTTTGAGTAATAAAGTAAAGAATATCAAATAATATAGGTTCCCCAACTTTTTGACCTGACCACGAAATATTGGTAAAGTAAAATCCATCCATATACTTGAAATCCCGTAGGGATGAAATATTTGTAGATTTTTAGTGGTTTCCTTAATTTTTAAAGTCCAGATAGTAAATCATCTTCAATCCAATTATATTGTCTTTCGGAGTATTCCCAATCTTATTCAAATTGTCAAAATAATTTCCTTTTCCTTCGAAGTCATTTTGGAATAATCCGTTTTTCCAGATCAGATTTAAAAAACTGCCTGGCGCGAACTGCCAGGTAAAAACAAAATCGCTATTGAACACTTGGAAATTTTCATCAAATTGGTCCGGATAATCAATTTGCAAAAGATTTCCATCTGCAAGTAAATAATGATACGTCAGATAATTCAACTTATTCCAGTAATGTCTGATCCTCCAATGTAAATTTATTTTGGTATTAAAAACATAGATCATTTCAATGGTATTACTTACGGTTACTATTTCGCGGAAACCGAATACCGGCAAGCCATTGGGCTTTCTGTCCACAAATCCGAAATTGCCATAGTCCTTTGAAACTCTTGCACCGATATTTAACTGAAAATGATTTTTGAAATTCAATGACGATTCAACATAGACACCTATGTATGGATCTTTTGGAATCGGAGATTCGCCAAAGTTGAATCCAAATCGGGCCTGATATTTTTTTCTTGTATCCGTCTGATAGGATAAATTGATAAACCAATATGGAGCATGATGATATTTCATCCCTTCCGTTCTTGGTTCAAAATAATCATAGTAATATACCGGACGTGTACTAAAAACTAATCTGATTTGCTGAAAATATTTGGTACCAATACTGCTTTCTGCATTCAATTCTATAGACTGATAAAGCAATGGTTTGTAACGGAGCCTATTATTTATTGACAATGCATTTTGCCAATACCGGCGATTTCCCTTTGGTTTATAATCATTGTATCCAATGTATGCGCTGTTACTGATGGTGTTATTATAAAATAATAGTCCGAGATCATTGGGATTGTAAGTATCGTTTTCAACCAAATGCGTTGCACCATAAATCCATTCTCCTTTGATTTTTGCAAAACCAACATCATATGCAAATCCACTTTGCTCACTTTTTCTCAAATTTTCATTCCACAATTTATTATAGACCACCCGACCTTTCCATTCATAGACATTATTTTTATCTTGAAAATTAAACCGGAGCGCAGTTACATTCGCATCAGGTGCATTGCCATTGCGTAACACACTCGTGTTGGTCAAACTTATGGATGAAGCATGTGGAAGAGACTGATCCAAAACAAATACATTGTAATTTGTAAGCACATCGGTTTGGACTTTGCGTAATTCACCTGTATTTTCATTTTTGAGTTCTGCAAAGGAAGGTGCTGCAACAGCATTGAGTAAGCCTATACCCAAATTTGATACCGTTTTCCCAGAAAATTTTATAGCATTGTATAATCGCACTTGCCCCGGATTATCATGAATTACTTCACCTGTCTTCAATGAATCGAAAACGGAGAAATAGTCTTTAGGTCTTCCTCCAATTCGACGCGAATAAAAAATATATCCTCGTGAAAAAATATCAGAAGCTTCTGTAAAAAATGGTCTACGTTCCTCATAGCTCACTTCATAAGGTGAAAGATTCCGAACGACATTATCTGATTGCACTTGCCCAAAATCCGGTACTAATGTCGCATCCAGTGTAAAACTTTCATTGAATCCATACTTCAAGTCGACCCCACCATTCCAGGAAATATTTTTTGAATAGGTAAGGGGTTCTACAGATTTTACCAAATGATTGTAATACGAAGCCAAGTAAGGTGTAAAACTTAATCGCATTGGAGGTTGAATTCCCTGCAATGCTTGAAGATCACCCCATTGTGGAACAATGCTGTTGATATTTGGATTGCTAGGTGCCCATGAACTCAATTCTCCTTTACGCGAAATGAATCTAACGAATTGTATTCCCCAATCCTGCAACTCTTTTTTTGGAAATCGCAGCGACGTGTAGGGAATTTTCAATTCAACACTCCAGCCATTTGCATCGATTTGAACAGCAGATTCCCAAACACCATCCCAGGTCAAATCAAATCCATCACCTGGTAAATGTTTGCCATCTAATTGAGAGTTGGCTGCAGAAACAATAAATTTATAACCAGTGATATCGTCATTATAGGTATCTAATCCCAGTTCAAAGCGATCTGCTCTTCCTAACTGATCTCTCTGGGTTAGTTCTTTTACAATTTTATCAGCCTGTGAATCATACATTCGGGCACTTACATAAATTGCAAGGTTATCATATGCAATTCTGACTTCAGTATTTTCGGTTGCAGCTCGTCCGAAAACAGGTTCA
>JAYVIT010000155.1:0-2426 GCA_043769965.1 Saprospiraceae bacterium | reverse complement strand
TGATTTCATAGTCCATTAATTGTCCCGTCATAAAGACACCGGGTATGATTTCTGTTCCGGAAAGCATTTTCTGGATATTGGTTAAATAATTTTGTAAATTGGAATTGATCTGGTCTTCCACAATTTTTTTCAATTTATTTTGTGCAAAGACTTTAATCACCGAGAAAATTATTTTTTTAATCTTAATACCACCAAATGCTTTTAATTTAAAATTTTCGAGTTTTATCTTTTGATCTGCTTTTTCATAAACTGGATCAAAACTCAATTCCATTTTACCATTGTACCCGCCGCTTAAATCCATGGCTATGGTAAGTTTTTTATCAATTCCACTCATCGCGATTTTGTGTACAGTGAAAGTACTTTTGCCATTTCCAAAAGTTTGATTTTCGATTTGTTCTCTGAGGATTTGTTCAATATATGGAATGGGTAATCGGGATTGTATGGCAAACGATGAAGTATTGTCAAAAAACGGTCTGATCGAAAAAGTGGGATCATTGAAGAGATCCTGTGGTTTGGATTCTGCAATCACCGATTCGAAATAAAAAATAACCGGAATCTGAAGATCAAATGGAGTCATCTTCATGGGACCAATAGCTAACTCAAGTGGACTTGCAAAAACATGAATGATACTATCTTCAGTGGAATACAATGGTTTGGTAAAAAATTTCTGTGCAGCAATTTTAACCGAATTCAGATTAAAATTCTTCTGGATTGATTGATCAATGGATTCGCAGATTCCCGTTTTGTATTTTTTGATGATAAAATTTGCAATAGGTTCAATGGGAACATTCATACCCAGGAATTTTACAACTGGTTTTGATATCCATTTATAATCTATCAATTCTGTTTTATTCAACAATTGATCCTGGAATATTTCAATGCTTGTAGCAAACTGTACGGAAATGACTCCCTTAAATTTATTGCTCTTGAATAATCCCCCTGGTGTGATTTCAACTTGTAATGGAATAGTCGTGTTGATTTGATTATTTATCGTTTGCATATCAATCAATCCAGAGATAGTAGTGTGAATACTCACCTCATCTTCAATGGTGAATCCTTCATTGAATAATTCATTGACAATGTAATTGATCGTTCCATTCAATTCATTTTTAGAAATGTGCACCGTCAGATTTAAATTAGATGCTGGCAACGATGGGGCGGAAATGGGATTATCAGTTGATTCGGTAGGACTCATTTTTTTTGAACATTGGATATTCAGAATTATTAAAAGTATTAGAAATGTAAGTATTTGAAATTTATTCACGAAATCGATTTTTGAGTTTAATTGCGAATATTTTTATGTTTATTGGAAATAAAGTTCTAAGTATTGAATTTGTCTTTATTGTGAGTTTATTTGAATTTTGAACACCGATTAACGCTTGCCTGCCTGTTCGGGCAGGAATGAAGAATTTAAAATTTTATTTACTTCTAAATTCATCATTCAATGTTCCTTGTTCAGAATTCATTTTGCTAGTAATTGTCAAACATACTAATTGACTCTCATTAACAACCATATTTGCTTATAGTTTACCCACAATAATTTCCTCCACAACCGCCGGATCCAATAGGGTAGTGGTATCACCCATATTACTAATATCGCCCTCAGCAATTTTGCGTAAAATTCTTCGCATGATTTTCCCGCTCCGGGTTTTAGGCAGACCTTTTACAAATTGAATTTTATCTGCTTTTACGATCGGGCCGATGTGTTCTGAAAGATTAGTATTGATTTCTTCTCGAAGTTGATTTTCTTTTTCGGGATTACCAGTATAGACAGCAAAAGCATAAATTGCTTGACCTTTGATGTCATGAGGAAACCCGACGACCGCACTTTCCACGATATCATGATGCATGTTGATTACATTTTCTACTTCTGCAGTACCAATGCGATGACCACTTACTTTCAAAACATCGTCAACTCTTCCTGTGATTCTAATGAACCCATTTTCATCTTTGAAAGCTCCATCACCGGTGAAGTATAAATTTTTGTAATGTTCAAAATAGGCTTTTCTGCAGCGTTCATGATTTCCATAAGTAGTTCGCAATATACCAGGCCATGGAAATTTTATACTGAGAAAACCAATCACATGATTTTCTAAAATTTCATGGCCTGCTTCATTTACTATTTGTACTTGAATTCCAGGCAATGGAAGTGTGGCATAAGATGGTTTCGCAGGAGTCACACCGGCAAGATTCGAAATTAATATTCCACCAGTTTCAGTTTGCCACCAGGTATCGACTAAAGGACATTTTTTCTTTCCAATGTTTTCATGGTACCAATGCCAGGCTTCTTCGTTGATGGGCTCGCCAACAGTTCCCAATACACGAAGGCTACTCAGATTTTTATTTTGCAATAGTTCAGTTCCAAATGTCATCAAACTTCTGATTGCTGTTGGTGCGGTGTATAAAATATTGACCTGGTGTTTATC
>JAYVIT010000154.1:0-3328 GCA_043769965.1 Saprospiraceae bacterium | reverse complement strand
GTAACATCAATAGTATCCTGAATACCATTAAAGATATCTGCACATCCATAGGTACGCAATGTATCATTTACATTAGTGCTGTAAGAATATCTCAATTGTGGCTTTGCTGTACAATTATCTTCTGATTTTTCATTGTAAAATCTTGCAGGAACCATAACCCTTGGAGGGTTTGATTGTGGCATAGGCACTGTAATAAGTCCAGCTTTACAGAATGGAGTCGGCGCTTTACAATCTTTCACCCTAAGAGTTTGGATACAGACTGAAGAATTACCGCAAGAGTCCATAACCGTCCATTCAATGCGATGAGTACCACCTGGGAACAAACCACTTGCATTATTGCCTGGATTTGAAATATTGAAACTTCCGTCATTATTATAATCGATGCGATATGACCAGATTAATTTAGAATTATCTGTACAATCATCTGTAGCAACTCCTACTAAAGGAACGGTTGCGTCACAAGTGGCATCATTGGCACAAACTTCTTTTGGTGCACACGTAGCATTATCAATAACTGGAGCAGTTGTATTTCTTACAAATATTATTTGATCTCTTGAATAAATTCCAGCAGAATTTGGATTATTGACATCATAAAGACACCAGTCAATAACTCTCCAATGTCTGATGATTTTAATACAATATCCTCCTACATTATAGAAACGCTCATCTGTATAACCTGAAATTAAATTGCTACAAGGAGTTACAGGTAGATTAGGCTTACCTGCGAAATCAGGATGTGCATCAGATGCTTTACATCCATTGACTGTTATATCAGCAGGCCAACCAATAGAATTTGCAGTAATTGGATTTAAATCAACTACAGTTATAGTTTGATCGCAAACTGCTATTTGTCCGCCAGCTGCAGTTGCAGTCCATCTTCTTCTGATTGTTCCTGTTCCACATTTAAAATTGATTGGAAAATCAACATATGTTAAAATAGTATTATTACAAGTATTGGTTGCTACTGCCTTTCCAACAATATTCAGATCATCGAGGTTTGTTCCACAATTAACTATAATTGGTGGTGGGCAAGTAATCGTTGGTGGAATTTTTTCCTGAACCGTAACAAATACCATACAATCATTAAAATTGCCTTCTTCATCCCATACACGGAAGACTACCATGTGTGGATTTCTTGTGAGGTCTTCGCAGCAAAAAGTAACAGCAGAACTGAAGTCTGTATTACCTGGAATACCACACCAGTCAGTCATTCTACGGATTGCCATAGAATCTAAATTGCAATTATCAAAACTACCACTATTAACAGAGGTAGCATATAATTTACCAACACCTTGTTCATTAATACTAATTACGGTATGCTCATCGCAAACAGCAACAGGATCAAGGTTATCAACAATAATAACTTCAACCAGACATTTGGTAACATTACCGCATGCATCTTCCACAATATATTGAACCCATGAAGTGTCAACTGGAAGACCTGTAATCACTGCATTTCCATTTTCATAAGTGATATTATCGGTGCGATAATCTCCACCTTCCGGATTTCCATTTGGATCTGCAAGTTTATATTGAACTGTAAATGTTGTAGTAGAGCAATCAATTACAAGAGATGGAGGTGGTATGATTGCTGTACCAGAGCACAGATAATAATCTGTAGGGAAAGTCATATAATTCGCACTACAAGAAACTATAGGTGGTTTATGATCAGTAACTTTTATAAATTGAACACATTCAAACAATCTTCCGGAGCACCAGTCAAACACTCTCCATGTTCTTAGTAACTTAAATGAATTTCCACATACTGGAATTTTAATATCTCTGAATGTAACAGCAATATGATCACAACCAATATTACTTGGCACGCCGGTTCCTTTCCAAACCACGTTTCCATTTGCATCTATATAATCATATGGAGAGGGATTTCCATTATCAAGTGCATTCCAACCAGCAGGAAATGGACCAAATGCTGGCTCAATACTATCACATTCCAAAGCCGGAAGTTGAAATCCGTCATAGTTTAAAGGACACTCAACTAAATCAATATCGCCTTGCAATATGTAGATTGAATCTTTGCAGCTCGTTTTATTTCCTTTACAGTCTGAAGCCGACCAATTTCTTTCAATTTGTGCATAATATCCTGTAGAAGAGTTACAACCATTTTTGACATAAACATCATAGTAACACAACTGAACATCGCAACATAAATCAAAATTTTGAACTACAAAACATTGAGGATTAGTTGGATTGGCATAAACAACTGAAGTAGGTGGTACTGGGAAACCGATAACCCAAGGCGACTGATCATCCCTACAGTTTAACACAGTAGGTATATCCGTACAAACTAAAGAAGGTATAAATTTATCTTCTATGAATATTCTACCCCAGCAGGATACTCCTGAACAAAGGTGACGAACATTCACTGTTAGTGTTTTACCCAATTGTGCATAGGTTACTACATTTCCAGGTAATGGAATACCATTGGTATTATATACAGTAACCAAATATGAGTCATCAGAATATGATTCTCCTTCCAACATTACTTTAGGAGTAATCAATGCCTCGCATTCTCCATTCAATGACACATTTACAAGATCATCACATGCTAAGGCGAGATCACCTTCAACAGTAACTGATTGAAAATAAGTGTTAATTCCATCGGTGTAGCGGATCAGAAAAGTTCCTCTCACTGTACCCCATGTTACATTAAATGTATCAACAGGCCCAACAGGTGCAGGCGTTAATGTCCCGCCTCCCAACACAGTAATTGTCCAGGGACCACCAGTAATTTCGTAGTGAGCAAGTTGCCCGGGACAAACACTGGTATCTCCAATAAAGTCTTGTGAATATGAAACCGAACTACTCAAAACAATTAAAAAGACGAGAAGACTTTTCATTATCCTGACAGAGATCGAATTCCGAAGAACTCTATCCTTCACATTTTGGAATATCTCTTCCATAATATAAGATTTAAAAAGTAAGTGCTTAGTCATAATAATATAATTTATATCAGCTTAAAATGCATTGTTTAATTTGACCCTTGTGTTGGCTTCATCCGGGAACCATCAAGTTCCCGGAATCCGCCGAATTACCCAAGAACCGTTTATTTTAAAATTATCATTTTCTTTGTTGAACTATATTCATCTGCTTCCAGACGGTAATACAACACACCGTTAGAATACAAATCATCCGTTTTTACGAGTACCGTATTCAATCCTTTCTTAGCATTAATCTCGTAAGACTTAATTGCCTTACCAGACAAATCATACAATGCAAGTTTTACAAAAGACTCTTTTGGCACATTGAAGAATATGCTTGTTTCTCCGTAAAATGGATTCGGTACATTCTGATAGAGTTCAAATCCTCC